>NZ_JARESV010000031.1:0-102114 GCF_046026985.1 Paraburkholderia sp. RL18-101-BIB-B | reverse complement strand
ACCGCCGTTGCCACGCATACGCACTCGGATCATATCGGTGGACATCATGAGTTCGAGCACACGCTGGTTCACGAGTTGGAGGCAGAGAATCTGCGCTCGCCGCGTGAGCCAGGCACCCTTCTCGCGTCGGTATTGGGCGACGAAGCGATTCGCCGGTATCGCGAAGCAGGTTATCCGTTCGACGGCGATCTGATCACGGCCCTTCCCAGCGCAGATTACTCGATGTCCGACTATCGCGTGCGCGCCGCGACGGTCACGGAAATCGTCAAGGAAGGGAACATCGTCGATCTCGGCAACCGGCATTTTGAGGTCCTGCATCTACCCGGCCACTCGCCGGGTAGCATCGGCCTATGGGAAGCGGCATCCGGCACGCTGTTCTCGGGCGATGCGATCTACGATGGCCCGCTGCTGGACGAGATAGGCGGTGCTGATATTCCGACTTATGTGCGCACGATGAAGCGCTTGCGTGAATTGCCCGTGCAAGTCGTCCATGCTGGACACGACGGGAGCTTCGGGCGGGAACGACTGGTCGAGTTGGTCGATGCCTATCTGGCTAAACGCACCTGATCGTTGGCCGGGTCCGCCGTTCGGTGCGTTGCCGGCCGGACTTCGCGCGCAAAGGAAACCGTTGGCGTATGTCGGCCCAGTTTCGGACAATCGACCGCGGCCTATAGATCGTCGACAATTAACGCTCGCGACATAAGGGATACCGAGAAGGCGATTGACTGCTCAGGGTCTTGAGTGTGCCTTCGAATCAGCCGTGACCCTGACATCCTCACCGGCGGCGTCGCGAGCGACAGGTAAGAGGCGTGCAGCGGCCGCATCACGGTTGACTGTCGAACGGCAGGAAAGGCACCCCATCAGGGACATTCGCGGCAATCCATAGCGGACGCTCAAGTGGTCTTGCTGCGAACTTCGTTGGAAAGCGGCGTCGGGACCACCGCGATTCCAAGAATGGCCGCACTTCAATTTCGAAGCTTGCTGACAGGCACTCCTCCCCCTAGGTGCTCTCGCAGAAATTCAATAAAGCGCTGCGTCTTCGCTGGCAACAACCGTGTCTCGGTGATGGCGTACACGGGAATAGGTGGGGCCTGCCATGCTGGCATCACCCGGCGCAAGAGCCCAGTGGCAACATCATCGGCCGCGATTTCTTCCGACAGCACAACGATGCCCAGATCCAGGGTCGCGAGTCGCCGAACCATGCCGACGCTGTTGAGCAAGAACCGACCACCCACTGTGACCTCTGCCGTTTCACTTTCGCTGTGCAGCGTCCATCCGTTGACCTCTGCCGGACTGAGGCGCACGCACTCATGTCGCAAGAGGTCGGCCGGTTCGGCGGGCTCGCCATACTGTTCGATATAACGCGGCGATGCATAGAGATAACGCGGTAGTCGGGCAAGCTGTCGTGCGATCAGATTCGAACTAGGCGGCTCACCCATGCGGATCGCGACATCGAAGGGCTCAGCTACCAGATCGACGCGGCGCGGCGTCAGATCGAATTCGAAGGTGATGCCGGGATAGCGGCGAGCGAATTCCGCGAGCAGCGGCGCGAGGAAGATATCCGCAAAATCCACCGGCAACGACGCATGTAACACGCCAACTGGCTGGGCTAGCATCTCGCCGAGTTGCTCGTGCGCAAGCCGCGCTTCGTCCACGATGCGCCTCGCGCGCTCGAAATAGAGCTGGCCTGCTTCGGTCAGCTCGATCTTGCGGGTCGTGCGATGCAGAAGGCGCAAGCCGATTGCCTTCTCCAGCGCACTGATCCGGCGCGACAGCGTCGAGTTCGGCACTCCGATCGCCTCGGCCGCGCGGCGGAAACTTTTCGCCTTGACCACCTCCACGAACAACGCCATGTCGTTCAGGAACTCCATCCCACTGCTCCATAAATGGCCCAATGACTTCCATTTTGCCATCTTTATCCCGTCAGTGGTTTGCCGGATGATGACTCCATCTGATGAACACATCACCACTGAGGAGCACAACATGAGTCAGCTTTTCACCCCTGTTCGCATTGGCGGCCTGTCCCTTCCGAACCGGATGATCATGGCCCCGATGACCCGTTCGCGCGCCGATGATGCAGGCGTTCCAGACGACGTTGTCATCACGTACTACGCCCAGCGCAGCAGCGCGGGTCTGATCATTACCGAGGGCGTGTTTCCCTCCGCGACCGGTAAGGGCTATGTGCGTACGCCCGGTATCCACAGCGATGCACAGGTGAGCGTATGGAAGCGGGCCACCGAAGCCGTGCATGCCCGCGGCGGACGTATCTTCATGCAACTGATGCACAGCGGGCGTATCTCGCATCCGTCGCTGCAGCCGGATGGCGCGCTGCCGGTGGCACCGTCGGCCATCAAGCCGACGGGCGAGACCTGGACCGACAACGGCATGGAGAAATTCGTGACGCCGAGAGCGCTGCGCCTGGATGAGATCGCCGGTGTGGTTGATGAGTACCGTAGGGCGACGCGTCGCGCTCTGGAAGCCGGCTTCGATGGCGTCGAGTTGCATGCTGCTTCGGGCTATCTGCCTGAACAGTTCCTCTCGTCCGGCAGCAATCAGCGTGAGGATGAATACGGCGGTTCCGTTGCGAACCGTGCCCGTTTCGTTCTCGAAGTGCTGGAGGCGATGGTGGCAGAGGCCGGTGGTGAGCGGGTCGGCATCAAGATCTCGCCGGAGATGAACTTCAACGACATTTTCGACACTGCGCCGCAGGAAACCTACACGTATCTCGTCGACCATCTGCGCGGCACCAATCTCGCGTACCTGCACGTCGCCATGTTCGGTACGAGCGTCGATTACCACGCACTGTTGCGACCGCGTTTCGATGGCGCCTATCTGGTCGGAGGAGGACTCGACCAGGCCGCGGCTGAAAACCTGCTGGCAGAGGGACGCGCTGACGCCACGGTCTTCGGCGGTGCCTTCCTCGCCAACCCGGACCTGCCGGAGCGGTTTCGTGTGGGTGCGCCGCTCAATGCCCCCGACAAGAACACGTTCTACTCGCCCGGCGCACAGGGCTATATCGACTACCCCGTGCTGAGCCCAGCCGGTAACGCCTGAGGACTGCCGTCATGTCGACAGTCACTGCGCGCATGCAGCGCGCCAACCGGGGAAGCCATTTCCGCGCATACAGCCTGCACGGTTCCGATCCCTCGCAACTCGATCCTTTTACGGGCGTCGACCACGCCTGGATGAGCGCGCCAACGTTCCTACCGCATCCGCACGCCGGCTTCTCCGCGGTGACGTACCTGTTCCTCGACTCGGAGACGGGCATTGCCAACCGCGATTCGCAGGGGAACAGCACACTGATCGAGCCGGGCGGCCTGCATTGGACCGCTGGCGGAAGGGGTGTCGTCCATGAAGAGAATCCCGCGGTGCCGGGAAGTACCACCCACCTGCTGCAGATCTTCATCAACCTTCCTCGGGAACGGCAGAACGCGGCGCCGTTCGCGCTCAGCCTGGCCCCGCAGGACGTACCGGTGGTGCAGCGCCCCGGTGTCCGGGTCCGCGTCCCCCTGGGCAGCTTTGACGGCGTGCGCTCCCCGCTGATGCCGCCAACCGAGGTCACTTTGCTGGACATCACGCTGGAGGAAGGCGCTGAACTGCTGCTATCGGTGGCCGCAGGCAAGCGCGCCTTCTTCATGCCGATCTTCGGCAGCGCGGAGCTCGATGGCGAAAGCTTCGGTCTCGACGACCTTCGTGTCCCGATCCTGCCGACCGCGACTGAAGCGGTGATGCACAAGCTCGCTGCCAAAGCTGGCGGCGCCAAGGTCGCCGTGTTCATCGGCGAACCGTTGCGCCAACCCGTGTTTTCAAATGGACCGATGGCTTTTTCGAGCCGGGAGAGCCTGATCGCGGCAACCGCCGCCTACCAACGTGGCGAGATGGGAAGCCTGTAACAGGCCGCCACACACCCCGGGGCATGCGCCCCATCACCACTTAGGAGCTACCTCATGAAGGTTGAACGATTCACTGCCGACAACACCGCCTTGCTGCTGATCGACCATCAGGTCGGCACGATGCAACTGATCAAGAATATCGACCGCGAACTCGCCGCCAAACAGTCGATTGCGCTAGCCAAGATGGCGAAGATCCTCAATCTGCCGGTCGTGATCACGTCCAGTCAGGAAGATCGCGCACAAGGCCCGATTCTTCCGGAAATCGCCGCGATCCTGCCCGAAGCGCACGCGGCACGAATCAAGCGCCCCGGCGTCGTCAACGCGTGGGCCTATCCCGACTTCCGCGATGCGGTGCTTGCCACGGGGCGCAAGAACCTGATCATGGCGGGCGTGACCACCGACGTTTGCCTGATCTTCCCGGCAATCGACGCTGCGCTCGAAGGTTTTGGCGTGCAGGCAGTGATGGATGCTTCAGGATCGCCCAGCGATCTTTCCGAAGAGTTTTCGCGTCAACGGATGCACGATGCGGGCGTGGTGCTCACCGCCACCAACACGCTCATGGCGGAAATCGCGCAGGACTGGTCCACCCCGGCCGGACAACAATTGATCACTTTGCTGTTTACCGACGTGTTTCCGGCACTCGGCGCCGGCATCGCATAAATCCGGAACCACATCCTGTTATCCGGAGTGCATGGCGCTTCGGATAACAGATCAACTCATGTTTGGAGGCCTCGTGACATCCCGTGTCCGAGGACGGCTTTCGCCACGTATTATCTTTAAGTCACGATTGTTCAACGATTCGTGGATTACCCTCGAACGTCTCAAACTGGACCGATAGTCGACGACCAGCCAAATACAGTTCGGCAAACCGGAATTTCGCGCAATACAGATGTTCGCAGTGGGAACCTGACCAAGTCTGATTGGGCGCGACTCTCGCCGCCATGTTGGCTCGAGAGCGCGACGGGATAAGCCCCCCGCGCTTCGTCTCGATGTTTTTGCTATTCAGTGGCGATGGCACCTGCATCCTCGCAGGGGTAGCCCAGTGCTTCAGCGACCTCGGGACAGGTCACTTTGCCGAACGCGACATTCAGGCCGCTACGCAGATGTTCGTCGTCGGTAAGCGCCTTGCGCCAGCCCTGGTCGGCGATTTTCAGGACAAAGGGAAGCGTCGCGTTATTCAACGCATACGTGGACGTGCGCGGCACACCGCCAGGCATGTTTGCGACACAGTAGTGTACGACTTCGCCAACCTTGTACGTGGGGTCCGCGTGAGTCGTAGGCCTCGCGGTTTCGCAACACCCTCCCTGGTCGATCGCGACATCGACGATGACGGAGCCGGGGCTCATCGCATCGACCATCTTGCGCGTGACGAGTTTGGGCGCAGCGGCGCCGGGCACGAGCACGCCGCCGATCACGAGGTCGGCATCGAGCACTTGTCGTTCGATGTTGTCCTGATTCGAATACACGGTGATCACGCGTGCGCCCAGCAGCCGGTCCATGCGTCGCAGCGCGTCGACATTGCGGTCGATTACGACGACCTGCGCACCCGTGCCGACAGCCATCTGCGCGGCATTGGTGCCGACCACGCCGGCGCCGAGGATCACGATCTTCGCGGGGGGCACGCCCGCCACGCCGCCAAGCAGGATGCCCTTGCCACCGTGCGCGCGTTCCAGGCTGAACGCGCCCGCCTGAATCGACATGCGGCCCGCAACCTCGGACATGGGCGCGAGCAGAGGCAGTCCGCCGCCGCGTTGCGTGACGGTCTCATAGGCGATGCAGACCGCGTTGCTTCGGACGAGATCGGCGCACTGCTCGGGGTCCGGCGCGAGGTGCAAATAGGTGAAAAGAATCTGTCCTGGGCGCAGCATCGCACGCTCGGGCGGCTGGGGCTCTTTCACCTTGACGATCATGTCGGCAGCGGCGAACACCGCTTCTGCGCTGGGCGCAACCTGCGCGCCCGCCGCCCGGTACGCGTCGTCCGCTGCGCCGATGCCTGCGCCAGCGCCTGTCTCGACGTCCACGCTGTGTCCATGCGCGACGATCTCGCGCACGGAAGACGGCGTGAGACCGACACGATACTCGTGGTTCTTGATCTCCTTCGGAACGCCTATGTGCATATTGCCTCCTGTATGGGACTGCCAATCAGCCGCGAAATGATCTGATTCCTCAGACGCCCAGCACGAGCGTCGAGCGTTGGCGAGGGAGGCATTGACGACGCTAACGCACGCACGCGGCATCGCAAGAAACGATCGCCACCGTCGACCCGATTTCACCTGTTGGCGACGCCATTGCCGGGCGCCTGGCCAGTAGCAGGGTGTGACGGGTACATCGGAGCGGGATGCATGCGGGAATCGAGCGTGACGTAGGTGCTATATCCGGCTACGAGTAGTGATTTCCACAATACTATCGGCGGTGTGGTAGATGTTGTTAATGTAATTGTCGCGAATTTTGGTTGAAACACCTGAATTAGGCGACATGCGTCCATCATCCTGCATCGTAGGCGCAAGGGTTTATATCTAGACCCGTCTCCTCCATGTCACCTTCGCTGCCATCGATGTGCAAACGACAGGAAGGTGCCCTGAAGCTGCCCGCCATTCCGCAAAGATGCATAGGTCATATGCACCGATGCACATACCCTTCACAACGCAATTTCTGTGACGTCTGTCATGTTTGCTTCTAATATGCTTGTCCAGTTATCCCAACCTGGGGATTTGCAACGATCAAAGCGACAGGAGAAAACTCATGTTCGACTGGGAGGATTTACGCCACTTCGTCGCGTTCAGTCAGGAACAATCGCTCGCGAAAGCAGCTCGGCATTTGAAGGTCGATCATGCGACCGTCGCGCGCAGAATCGCCTCGCTCGAACAGTCCCTCGAACTGAAGCTGGTTGATCGCCGCCCACGCGCCTATGTGCTGACGGCAGACGGCGAACGCATCGCCGAACGGGGCAAGCGCATGCAGGAAGAGTCGTTTGCCGTGGAGCGGATGTCGGTCGGCGGACAGGAAGTCGTTAGCGGCGAAGTGGTGATCAGCGCGCCGCCGTCGATGTCCAGCAGTGTCATTGCCCCTCACTTAGGCAGGCTGCGCGTGCAGCACCCCGCGCTTCACGTCCGCTTGATCGCCGACACGCGCAATGTGTCGCTGATACGAAGGGAAGCGGATATTGCCGTTCGTCTGAGCAGGCCGACCGAGTCCGATCTCGTCGCGCGCAAGATCGGCGTGGTTGCGTTCGCGTTTTATGCGTCGCCGGAATATCTGGCGTCGCATGCGCCCGAAGACTACGAATTCATCGGATATGACGACAGTCTCGACGGATCCGCTCAACACATCTGGCTGGCCACGCAGGCGAAGTCACGTCCTGTGATTCTGCGCAGCAATAGCCTGGATGTCCAGGCAGCGGCCGCGCGGGCAGGTGTCGGCGTGGCCATCTTGCCCTACTTCCTCGGGGACTGGGACGAGAGTCTCAGCATCGTCGAGGGGCCGGGCCAGCCGTTGCAGCGCGAGATATGGCTCTCCATTCACAACGATCTGCGGCACGCTCCTGCGATCCGCAGCGTCATGCAGTTCATTGCAAGCTGCTTTCCTGGTAACGGCTGACGCGGGCAGCGCGCAGCAACAGCTTGTGCATTTTCTCCTGGACGGTACGCACATTTCGGGAATTGGCGGATAGAAGGCCGGTGGCAATAATGCATTCACCGATCGACGAACAAGCAAACGGCAGATCGCAGATTAGCCGCTTGATCGCCGAACAGCTTCTCATCTATCCGCCAAGGAGCACGAAATGAAACGCTTTCTGATCCCCGTCGTCATTGCCGGCGCCATCGTATCGTCGTCTGTGTTCGCCGAACCTGCCGCCCATGGCAAGACGCGCGAAGAAGTTCGGGCCGAGCTCGTTCAGGCCCGCGAAGCTGGCGTGTTCGACGCGCCCGATGCCACCTACCCCTCCGCTCAACTGCGCGCAGCCGCCGCGCTCCAGAACGCCAACACGAACGCCGGGAGCGCCCGCACCTCTTCCTTCGGCGGCGCCGTGACGGGCCGCTCGCAAAGCGGGCGCCGTACCGTGACCGAGCCGGAAGCACGGGACAGCATCTATTTCGGTCAATGACCGTGGCAAAGCCGTAGCATCGACGCGCTCCTACGGATCGCTTTGCCCGCGGCATCCGCACAGCAAGTGGATGAATGCATGTCGTGGATCGAGATAGGAGCGGAACTGCTCGAACTACAAAATGCTTCGCGCACCTCATGGATTTCGAGCCTCATGCATGACACGCGCGGCTCATTGCGGCAGATGCTGAACCTCACCGCACGCAGCGCGCGGATTGCTGAGATCGCCTCGTTGTTGAAGCACGTTGTCGTGGCGGGAACCATGCCCGCTCATTGAAGCATTCCGAAGGCCGGACAGGGTCAACCAGAAGCGATTTTTTTGTTGTCAATGAACAGGAGATTTGAAATGGCACGGCAGAATTCAATCCAGATCGTCGAGACGTTTTGGCGTGAGGTTTGGCAATTACGCAATCCACACGCAGCGGACCATCTGGTCTCTGACGATTTCACGGTAACCTCGGGCGGAGTGGAGATCAAATCGCGCGAAGCGTTCAAGAAGTGGGTCGCTGCATTTCTCGCCAGCATCGATGAGTTCGAGTTCGATGTGATCGAGACGTTTCAGAACGAAATAGGCGACCGGGTCGTCAGTCGATGGCGGGTTACGGGAAAGAACAACGGCTTTATGGGTTCGGAACCATCGGGCTTACCGATCGATATGACGGGAACTGCTGTCCTGCACGTCGGCGAGGACGGGCTGCTGCGGCATAACTGGGTAGAGCGAAGTGCGCTGGAGGTTCTGCGCAGTTCGGGTGGGCAAAATGGCATCGCCGGACATTTCAAGCCTGCATCAAGCGAGTCTGGCCGATAAGCTTCCGAGCGTTGTGATCATGGGGCGCGTCATTAAGGCCGATAGCGGCAAGGGCATTATCTTATGGCTGCCGTCAGGGCTATCGACAACTAGCCCTTCCTCGACGCGCCTCGTTTCAAAGCGGGTGCCGACCGGTCAGCGCTATGCAGCAGTGGTCGACACGGCCTTGGTCACCAGATAAGCGTCCATGGCTTCCGGGCCACCTTCCGAACCGTAGCCCGAATCCTTCACGCCGCCGAACGGCATTTCCGGCGACGGCGTGGCCGGCTGGTTGATCCACAGCATGCCGACTTCCAGCTGCTGCGACAGCAGATGCACGTTGGTGAACGACTTCGTGAACGCATAACCCGCCAGACCATACGGCAGACGGTTGGCTTCGGCGATCGCTTCCTCGAGCTTGTCGAAGCCGCGAATCGCGGCGATCGGGCCGAACGGCTCGTTGTTGAACACGTCCGATTCGAGCGACACGTTGGTCAGCACGGTCGGCGCAAAGAAGTTGCCTTCCGAGCCCACGCGCTCGCCGCCGGTTTCGACCTTGGCGCCGGTCTTGCGCGCGTCGTCGAGCACCTTGCTCATCGCCGTGAGACGGCGTGCGTTGGCGAGCGGGCCGAGCGTGGTGCCTTCGGCGAGGCCGTCGCCGAGCTTGAGGCCTTCAGCGTGCTTGACCAGCGCCGCGGCAAATTCTTCGCGGATGCTGTTGTGCACGAGAAAGCGCGTCGGCGAGATGCAGACCTGACCGGCATTGCGGAACTTCGCGCCGCCCGCGGCTTTCACGGCGAGCGCCACGTCGGCGTCTTCGGCCACGATGACCGGCGCATGACCGCCCAGTTCCATCGTCGCGCGCTTCATGTGCGCGCCGGCCAGTGCCGCCAGTTGCTTGCCGACCGGCGTCGAGCCGGTGAACGTGACCTTGCGGATCACGGGATGCGGAATCAGGTAGCTCGAAATCTCAGCCGGATCCCCGAACACGAGGCCGACCGTGCCCGCCGGCACGCCGGCTTCGACGAAAGCCTGCAGCAGCGCGGCCGGCGATGCCGGGGTTTCTTCCGGCGCCTTGACGAGGAACGAGCAGCCGCACGCGAGCGCGGCGCTCAGCTTGCGCACCACCTGGTTGACCGGGAAGTTCCACGGCGTGAAGGCGGCCACCGGGCCGATCGGTTCCTTGAGCACCAGTTGCTGCGCCGCGAGGTTGCGCGACGGCACGATCCGGCCATAGACACGGCGGCCTTCGTCGGCGAACCATTCGATGATGTCCGCCGCCGCCAGCACTTCGACGCGTGCTTCGGCAAACGGCTTGCCCTGTTCCAGCGTCATCAGGCGGCCGATGTCCGAGGCGCGCTCGCGCACCAGCGCGGCGGCCTTGCGCATGGTGGTGGCACGCTCGTTGGCCGGCACTTTGCGCCAGGCTTCGAAGCCGCGCTGCGCGGCGGCCAGTGCCCGGTCCAGATCGGCGATGCCGGCGTGCGCCACTGTGCCGATGGCCTTGCCGGTGGCAGGGTTGATGACGTCGAGAGTCTTGCCGCTGGCGGCGTCGCACCACTCGCCGTTGATCAGAAGTCGGGTATCCGTATAGCCTGATGTGACCATGTTGTGTTCCTGATAGTTGGGGGACCATCTACCGCTATCAGGATGATGGCGGGCGGTCGTGAATGAAGGGCCAAAATGCAGCCCGTCACTTAAGATGACTAATTACATGCACGCGAAGGCGCGCGATCACTACCGAACGCGGCGTCGCCCTGCCCACGGCAAAGCGCGATCAGCGACAACGCGGAGATCAGGCGTCGCGCAGCGACAAGTCGACGTGCTTCAGGCGTCGCACGATACGTTCAACGAACTCCAACGTTACGTGAGGCAGCGCGCGCTGGTTCGGTGTGATGACGCCGACGGTGAGCGCGTTGACGTTCACGTCGTCGAGCGGTCTCCATACCACGTCACCGCGCGCCAGTTCGTCGAGAAAAGCCAGCTTGGAGAAAAACGAAATACCTCGACCGGACGCAATGAGCCGCTTGAGCAGCGTCGTCGAGTTACACGTGACGCTCGGCTGTAGCGACTCCCAGTACTCGGGAAAGTCGGTGGTGACGACGCCCTGGATCGGCGATCGTCCTTCGAGCCGCAGAAACGCATGATTGCGGCATTCGTCGAAGCTGATGCGCTCCGTCTTCGCTAGCGGATGCGACGATGCCATGACCACGCCCGGCGGCAACGATACTTCGGTCACGACATCGAGCCCGGCGGGCAGCTTCGTGATATACGAAATGCCGACGTCATATTCGCCACTGACCAGCCGCGTCGGTACGTCATGGGGCGGCACGGCGGCGATCGAATAAGTCACAGCCGGATAGGCGTCCGAAAACTCCTCGACGGTCGCCGGTAGAAAGTCGACGAAAAGCGAATCCATTGCCACCACTGACACGTGCCCCTTGCGCTCGCCTTTCAGGTCGTCAAGTTCGCTGCGCATCAAATGGAAGTCGTTCAGCGTCGCGCGAATGTGTTGCAGCATGCGCTCGCCGGCCGCGTTCAACCGGATACCGTTCGGCAGCCGGTCGAACAGTTCGGTCCCCATCTCGGCTTCGAGCTTCAGGATCTGCCGGTTGACCGCGCTCGACGCGACATAGAGATTCTGCGCGGCCTTGCGGATCGAACTGCACCGAGCCACTTCGACAAAATATTTCAGGACATTCGCATGCATCGTGTTTTCTCAGTTCATCGGCCGCACCGTCCATGCCGCGACCACGGGATGATCGCAGGCTACCTTGCCTACGTCGCACGCGCCACCCGGGGAACCGAGCGCACTGGCGTCCGGCCCGAAGAAATCCCGGTTCACAGCGGCGAACATGGCCTCCGATTGCGGGAGTTCTTCATCGTGAAAGATCGCCTCGGTCGGACACACTGAGACACACACCCCGCAGTTGATGCATTCCTCAGGGTGGATGTAGAGCGTGCGCCCGCCCTCGTAGATACAGTCAACCGGACAACATTGCACACACGCACCGTCTTTGACGTCGATGCAGGGCGAAGTGATGACATAGGCCATCAGCGTGCGCTCCAAACCGGTTTGCGCTTCTCCTGGAACGCGCGCACGCCTTCGTTCGCGTCTTCGGATTGAAGTGCGGCCACCAGGGCGGGCAGTCGCAACGCCTGAGCGTCCGCCGGCGAGAGTGTGGCCGTGCGCTTGA
The DNA here is from genome assembly GCF_046026985.1 of Paraburkholderia sp. RL18-101-BIB-B. Lineage (NCBI taxonomy): Bacteria > Pseudomonadati > Pseudomonadota > Betaproteobacteria > Burkholderiales > Burkholderiaceae > Paraburkholderia > Paraburkholderia sp. RL18-101-BIB-B. The sequence continues at coordinate 90,133 of NZ_JARESV010000031.1, read as the reverse complement.
CCACCTGCTTGATCGCCTGCAGCGACAGCGGAGCGCACGCGAGCAGCGCCTGAACCCAGCGCTCGACGGCGGCATCCAGTTCGGCACGCGGCACGACTTCATTGACGAGGCCCATGTCGAGCCCCTCGCGTGCCGAAATCCGGCGACCGGTCATCAGCATCGCCATTGCCTGGCGGTACGGAATCTGGCGTTGCAGCAGGGTCATGCCGCCGTCGAGCGGCATGCGCCCGACGAGCGCCTCGGGCAGCCCGAAGCTCGCCTCGTCACAGGCGACCACCAGATCGCACCCCAGCACCATTTCGAAGCCACCGCCCAAAGCATAACCGTTGACCCGCGCAATCACCGGCACGTTCAGCGTCTCGCGCAGCGCAATGCCGCCGAAGCCGCCCGGGCGCGGCGCCGCCCAATATTCAACACCGCTCACCGACGGGTTCTTCAGGTCCGCGCCGACGCAGAACGCGCGCTCGCCCTCGCCGGTTAGGACCACGACCCGCACGTCGCGGTTATGCTCGAGCTCGGTCCACACGCGTTGCAGTTCTGCTTCAGTGGCAAGGTCCACGGCGTTGAGCGCTTCCGGCCGCGCCAGCGTCACCGTGGCAACGTGCCGGTCGATGACAAGACGTACGCTCATACAGCCTCCGTGGCGACCTTGCCGCGTAATTGTTGCAGGACCTCTTCGGTATGCTGGCCGAGGCGCGGCGGCCCGCGCCGCAGGGCAACCGGCGCGCGCGAAAGCTCGATCGGGCTGCCGATGAAGCGCACCGGCTGGCCTTCGCCCTCGCCTTCCAGAATCAGCTGGTTATGCAGCGTCTGAGGATCGACCAGCGCTTCACGCAGATCACGCACCGGCGCACACAACAGGTCCTGCTCTTCGAGCCGGGCGAGCCAGAAGTCGCGCGTGTTGCTCGCAAAGCGCTCGCGGAAGATCCGCTGCAATTCGGTCTTGTGAACGAACTGCTGGTTGAGATTGCAGAAGCGCGCGTCGAGCGACAGGTCTTCGATCTGCAGTGCGGCGCAGATGTCGCGCAGCGGATTCGGCTTGAACGCACCAACGAGTACCAGCGCACCGTCCTGGGTATCGAAGACACCCGAAAGCGGCATGGCGGCCCAGTTCACTTCCGAGTCGGCCATCATGATCATGGCGGCTTCCTGCATCTGCATCGCGAGCATCGAGTTGTACAGCGACACGTTGACCTTTTGCCCTTCCCCCGTGCGCTCACGATGCAGGAGCGCGAGCAGGATGCCCTGCACCATGTGCATGCCCGCCGAATAGTCGGCGAGCGCTGTCGGGTACACGGAAATCGGCAGCGACTCATCGGCGCGGCGCGCCATCACACCGCTCATCGCCTGGGCAAGTACGTCCTGGCCACCCTTGTGCGCATAGGGTCCGGTTTCGCCGAAGCCCGTGCCCACCGCGTAGATGATCCTCGGGTTCAACCGGCGGCAGTCTTCGTAGCCGACACCCATACGGTCCATCACGCCCGCGCGGAAATTGCTGACGACCACATCCGCGTCCGCGATCAGTGCCTTCAAATCGGCCAGTTGCTGCGCGTCGCGCAGGTCGAGCGCCACGCTGCGCTTGTTGCGATTCAGACTGCAGAAGATCGGATTGTCCGCGCCGGCTACCGGCTCGAACGTCGAGCGGCTCAAATCGCCCGCGCCTTTTCTCTCGACCTTGATCACGTCGGCGCCGTAATCGGCGAGCATCTGCGTGCAGACCGGGCCCATCATGACCTGTGTGAGATCGACGACACGCACGCCGGCAAGCGGCAGGTCAGGTGTCTTGGCAATGTTGTCTGCGACGCTCATGCGGCCTCCCGCTTATTGATGTGCACGGCAAGCGGCGGCACGTCGGCATTACGGCCGGTCTGGTCGCCCGGGTCCGCGCCTTGCGCACGCAAGGTTTTCTGCAGCGCGTGCACATCGACGTCGCGCACCCGCACCCCCGCATCGAGCGCGAGTGCGGCAGCCACACCAGCGGCTTCGCCCATCGCCATGCAAGGCGGGATTTCACGCGACATCTTCTGCGCCTGCGAGGTCGCCGAATAGTGCCGGCCGGCGACCAGCAGGTTGTCGATCTGCTTCGGCAGGAGCACGCGATACGGCATGTAGTAGTCACGGCCACGCGCGATGCTGTCGTCGAAGCGGGTACGCTGCGCGAGGTCATCCTTCGTCATCACGTACTCGCCTTCGAGCAGGCGCGTCTGGCGCACGCCCGTTTGCGGCGCGACATCGATCACGTAACACTGCTCAAAACCAGGGAGCTTGCCGCGCACGAAATCGACCACCGCGTGAATGTGCTGGCGGCCCTGCACTTCCGCGCGTGTCAAGTCCTCAGGCTTGAGGCCATCGAGACCCGCCATATGCGGGCAGTTGCACCAGACCACGCCGGGCAGCGGTGTCTTCAACCACCAGTAGCCCCACGAACCACCCAGAATGCGCTTGATCTGGCGATCCAGCGCCGCAAACGCCTCAGGCTCTTCGGCTTCGAAACGCTCGGCCGCCTCCGTATCGACGCCGCCGAGTCGAAATACGGTCGTTGTGATATAGGTGCCGCCAACATGCGGCACACCCGCCGACGCCGCGACATCCAGGTCTCCCGTCGCATCGATCACCACGTCGGCGAGGATCGCTTCACGGCCGCTCTTTGTCTCGCAGATCACGCCCTTCACCTGACCGTCCTCGACCAGCGTGCGCGAGAACCATGAATGCAGACGCAACTTGATACCGAGCGATTCCACCATCTCCAGCGCGACGCGCTTCATCGCATCCGGATCGAACGCCGCGGCGAAACATACCGGGTGAGGTGTCTTCTGGCTGTGAAAGTCGAAGGTTCCCCAGCGCCCCCACTTGCGATACGCAGCCGGATCCTCGCCCCATTCGTCCGAGCGCGGGAACATCGCCAGCTTGCGCGCCGCCATTCTTTCGATGAAGGTCATGCAGACGCCACGCACCGAAATTTCCTGCAGGTGGTTGTCCCACATGTCGTCGAGTACCAGCACCATGCCGCCGGATGCAAGGCCGCCCAGGTGGTTGTAACGCTCCAGCAGAATCACCTCGGCACCGTTGCGCGCCGCCCCGATCGCTGCCGACAGGCCCGCGGGGCCGCCGCCCACCACCACGACGTTTGCCTTGGCCGCCACGCGCACATCGCGCGCGCTTTCCTGAATCCAATCGCTGATCATGTTCATTTTTCGCCTCTGAGAATTCGGGTGTTTCGTGTTCGGTTCAATGCGTGCTTTCGGGTTGCCATCTGACCACCAGGCGTTCGACAATCGCGATCACCAGAAAAAACAGGCCGGACAGCACGGCGCTCATGATGATCGCCGTATACAGCAAGGCCGAATCGAAGCTGTAGGTCGCCTGAATGATCATTGCGCCGATACCTTGCGTGGCGCCGATCCATTCGCCGACCACCGCGCCAATCACCGACATCGACGCGGCAATGCGCAATGCGGAGAACAGATACGGCAGCGAAGCGTAGAGGCGCAGCTTGAAGAAAATTTCGCGCTTGCTTGCCGAGAGAATCTGCATCAGTTCCATCGCCTGCGGGTTCACCGCCTGCAGTCCGCGGACCATGTTCACGAGCGTCGGAAAAAAACAGACGATCGCCGCGATCGTGATCTTCGGCTCAAGACCGTTACCCATGATGAGAACGAGGATCGGCGCCTTCGCGACCACCGGAATCGAGTTGATCATCACGGCGACGGGATAGAAGATGTCCTGCAGCGTCTTGTTATGCACGAAGACGGTGGCGATCAGGATCGCCGCCAGGTTGCCGAGCAGGAAACCTCCCACTGCCTCGATCGCCGTCGGCACCAGGTTCTGCAGCAGCACATCGCTCTTGCTGAATAGCGTCTCCAGAACCAGGAACGGCGACGGCGCGATAAACGGCTTCACATGAAAGCCCGCCACGACCGCCCACCACGCGAATAGCAAGCCCGCGACGCCGAGTACCGGCAGGAGGCGCGCCCGCCACAGGCGTTGACGGCGACGCGCAAGCCAGGCCTGCGCTTCAGGATCCGCCGCTTGCGACGACAGATTCAATTGCATTTCGGACGTGGTCATTAGCAGGTCTCCAGTACGCGTCGCAGATAGGCAGCGAGTTCGACGAATTCGCGGGTCTCGCGGATATCGAGCGTTCGATCTTCTGGCAGCCCGACCGGGACGATCTCCTTCACACGCCCGGGATTGGCGGCCAGCATCAGCACTCGCTGGCCGAGAAACGCCGCCTCATAGATGCTGTGGGTAACGAAGAGCGTCGTGAGGCCCATCTCTTTCCAGACGCGACGCAATTCTTCGTTCAGACGGTCACGCGTGATTTCATCTAGCGCGCCGAACGGCTCGTCCATCAGCAGGACTTTTGGGTCGCTGACGAGGGCACGCGCAATCGCCACACGCTGGCGCATTCCGCCTGACATCTCGTGCGGGTAAGCGTCCTCGCGACCCTTGAGGCCGACCAGTTCGAGCAGTTCACGCGGTGTCGCCCGGCCCGCGCGGGCCTTGCCGCCCGCGACTTCGAGCGGCAACTGCACGTTCTGGATAGCCGTGCGCCACGGCAGCAGGGCCGCGTCCTGAAACACAAAGCCGATGTCCCGATGCTCACGCGCAATTCGGGGCGCCGCGCCGAGCACGCTGATCTCGCCGCGGCTCGGCTTGATGAGGTCCGCGACGACTCGCAGGAACGTCGACTTCCCACAGCCCGATGGACCGAGGAGCGTGAGGAATTCACCGGCCGCGACATCGAGGCTCAAGCCCTCGATCGCGGTGACACTGCGCCGGTCGGTGAAGAAACGCACGTTGATATTGCGGCAGCTAATAGACAGCGGGGTGTCTTGCAGCGCGGCGACGGACGAACCGACCCCTTCCGCGCGCGGCGGATTGATAGTGGCAGCATGCATGGATTACACCTTGAGGCGAGAGGAACGGGTAGCGTTGAGAACGTCCATCGTCATCACGTCATCGACTTTTGGCTGACTTCCGCGGAACTGGCCCAGTCGACCGTACATCGTGATCTGCTCTTCCCAGACCTTCGCGTCCATCGTGCCCCAGCCCTGCGTCTGCGTGGTTTGATCGAACGCGTAGCCCATCAGCGAATCGATCGCGACACGCTCGTCGGCGCGGTTCAGGTTCGGATATTCCTTGATGAGCAGATCGACGGCCTGGTCGCGATGCGCGTTCGCGTATACCCAGCCACGCGCGGTTGCGCGCAGAAACCGCGCGACGGTGTCGGGATGGTCCTTGAGCGTCGCGGTGTTCGCGTAGTACGGCAGCGCGTAGAGGCGCACGCCGGTGTCCCACAGGCGCAAGTCGACGCGATCTACCCCGAGCGGCTTGAGCGCCGTCGTGTTGGTTTGCCAACCGGTTACCGCGTCGACCTGCCCACTGAGAAGCGGCATCATGTCGGCACCGATCGGCACGATGTTGACCTGACTTTCCGGAATTTTGTTCTTCGCGAGCAGCGCCTTAAGCAGCACCATGCCCGTCGACTGAATTCCGATACGCTTGCCGATCATGTCGTGCGGTGTGCGTACGGGATTTTTCTTGAGCGAAAAGAAACTGTAAGGATGTTGCTGCAACCCGACCGCGATGCACTTGATCGGCAAGCCTTCTGAGACGGCCAGCATGATCGACGGACTCGAGGAAATCTCGCCGGCCTCGGATCGGCCGGAGGCAACAATCGCGACGCCGTCGATGTTCGGTCCACCCGGCTGGATGCGGAAATCGATTCCTTCCTGCTCGTAATATCCAAGCCGCTTTGCCGTCACCTCACCGACCTGGTTGCCACCCGGAATCCAGCCCAGTTGCATGTTGACTGTTGTCCTGTCGCCTGCAAAGGCACGCACCGAAAGCAGTGCGCCCGTTGCAGCCATGCCGCCCGCCGCAAGCGTTATCCGCAGCAAACGCCGACGTCCGGCATTTTCGATTACTGACATCATCTCCTCCGTTGGTCCTTCCTGGATACAAGGGGCAGGTCATCTAACGCTGAGTGCTGCCGGTCAAATCGATTATTAAGAACCAAAAGTGTCCCCGCAAGCATCAATTTTGAAGCTGAGTGATGCCGAAATTAGAGCGGCTATCTGCGCAGGCTTTCTGACAAAGCGCCCAAATGTGTGCGCGATTCGCGCACCAGTTCGGCCTCGACGCGCTAAAAATTCGATCACTGGTAGTCAAATTCAGTGCTAGCTGTCGCGAATTTTGTTCCGCAAGAATCGCCAGCAATCGCACCAAATTCGCATCAGCGCCTGACGAGCGCCGAAAGGCATTTGTAATGACAGGCGATCTCGATGCGGGAACGCGGTGCTGAGTTGCCAATTAACCGGAGAAAGCTGAGACCGTCATCGGTGGAACAAATACTTCGCTTCCCATTGTCTTTGCTTCGTGATCCTAATTACAAACGGCTTCAGGCCAGCTTCAAGCATTCGCTTTCACTTTCCCAAAACAAGCGTTCAAAGGAAATCATGAATCGACGCATCTTTGCTCTCGCCGCCCTGGCTCTGTCCTGTCAGACGGCATCCGCCCAAAGCAGCGTGACCCTGTACGGCCTGATCTCGACGGGTATCGTCTACGCGAATAATCAGAAAGGGGCAGACAAGCAAGGCCACGCGACGTGGCAATTCGCTAGCGGGCCGATGCAGACGCCTCGCTGGGGCATGAAGGGTGTAGAGGATCTGGGCGGGGGCTTGAAAGCCATCTTCACGCTGGAAGGCGGCTATAGTGTGGCGACTGGCGCACTGTCGCAAGGCGGTCGCGAGTTTGGCCGGCAGGCTTTTGTCGGTTTGTCGTCGGATACCCTCGGGACGGTGACGCTAGGACGTCAATACGACGAGGCCGTCACACTGTGTGTCTTCTCGTCGGCCTGTCAGTTCGCGGCATATGGTGCGCACATTGGCGACAGTGATAACGTGTTCGACACGTTCCGGATCAACAACGCGGTCCAGTACAAGAGCATCGACTACAGAGGTCTTCAGTTTGAAGGGCTCTACGGCTTCTCGAACAAGCCGGGCGGCTTCTCCGACAACAATGCCTATAGCGCCGCGGCGCAATATCGCAACGGGCCGCTGTCAGCCGGTGTGGCGTTCCTTCAGGTCAATACGCCGAACGACGCCAACAATACGAACGGCGCGGTGGTGAACGACTATGGCTTCACGTCACCGTTCATCACGAATCCGGCGACCAACGCGGGCGTCAGCAAGCAAAGGATGTTTGGAGCGGGCGGCGCTTACGCGTTCGGACCGGCAAACCTGTCGCTGCTTTATACCAACGCGCGATTCGACTACCTCGACACGTCGCGCCTGACACTTCAGAATTTTGAGGTTTCGCTGACCGACTACGTGACGCCGCAGCTCATTCTTGGCGCCGCGTATATCTTCACCACCGGGCAATACCACCCACAGGACAACAGTCCAAAATGGCATCAGGTGAATACCGGTGTGGACTACCTGCTCAGCAAGCGCACCGATCTCTTTCTCGTCGGCATCTATCAGAAAGCGGCGGGTGACGCGCAGTACGCGCAGATCTATTCGCTTTCCCCCTCCACCACCAAGTCGCAAGTCTCAGCGGTGATCGGACTACGGCATAAGTGGTGAACGGTGGTTGCGAATGACCGGTCTCACCGAGAATTACGAAAGTGCGCTTTCTTGCGGACTGGAGTTAGTCGGCTTCAGTCGTCCTGATGCGCATTCTTCGTTAGCCTCCTGCTAGTGCCTTGGCCGCGAACCCGCAGAACTATCGTCCAGTGAATACAACGGGCTCTGGCTCGACCCCACGCTTCATCGCTTCGACGCGTGCGGTTCGACCCTTACGTGCGTCTTCCGTACCGTGCAGCCCCATTGTGACGTCCAGCAAAACGGAGTCGGCAGCGGGCACGCCGCCCCCCGCCCATGCCTTCAGAAGTGAACGGATGGCCGCATAAGAACGGGTCGGCCCATTGGACAGCCGGGTCGCCAGTAATGCTGCAGTGGTGTCGACGTCCGTCTCGGGATAAACGAAAGCCGCTACGCCAAGTTCGCCGGCCGTCTTGCCGGTCATTGGTTCGCTCAGCATCGTGTAGCGAGCGGCCATCGCACGGCCGGCGCGTTCTGCCAGGCGCTGAACCCCGCCTGCCACCGGCGCAGAACCAACCGACGCTTCGAAGTGGTGAAAGACCGCGTTATCGGCAGCGACGATGAAGTCGCAGGCCAACGCAAGCTCGAACGCTCCACCGAAGCACGCACCGCGAACGGCTGCGACGGTTGGAATCTGCAGCGCCTCGATAGCGCGGTAAGATTGGTTCATCTCAGCGATGAAGGTGCGCCATTCGTTAAAGTCCTTATCGATAAAATCAAGGACGTCTCCGCCATGACTAAAATTCGCGCCTTCCGCGCGTACCAGTAGAGCCCGAATCTCGGAGCTACTCGCCTCGTGTACGGCGTTTTTAAGTGCTTCACAGAACCGGTTATTGATCAGGTTTAATGGGGCATCGGCTAGAACGATGTGTCCAACATTCCCCTGGCGTTCGAATCGGATAACAGACATGTGAAGTCTCCTGAAAGTTGGAGTGAGATGAAGATCGATGGAATAACTGTCTGCAACTACCCGGAGCGAGGCGTCAAAATGCATAGCATGCCTACTGCCTTCGAGACTGCGAACTCAGCGATAAACGATCGCGGACTTTTCCGGGCCGTGCAATTTTGTGTGCGCAGAGATCCGTGAAGCGTTTTTACTTCTGCTAGCGCGTGCTTTTAAATCCCGATCCTGCGGTGGATCACCGTTAGTGACGTTGGGCACCGATTCGTTCTGGAACGGAGTTACTGCGACGAATGAATAAAAACCGTCAACTCGTTCGTGTATCTTGAAGTCTGAAACCGATACTCAGACCTCGAAGGTTTGACGTGGCATCGGGCATCTTGTTGGTCAGCAAATTGGTGGGCATAACATCTCCTTCGCATCTCGCTCGATGCACGAGCCGCAGCCGGTTCTGCGCCGGGTGGACTTGCTCTAGGAGCGGGTTAGGAGAGTGTCGCGCCAAGGCGGACATTCGACAATCCGATTTCACAAATAACACTCTTCCACAAGCCTGATAACCCGAGTCGGGGCGCCACGGAGGCAATCAGTCAGGTACCGGCGTGAACAGTTCTCTGACGAGGCCTCGCAGCCAGCGGTTACCGGGATCATCATGCTGCGAGCGGTGCCAGTGTTGCTTGACGTCAAACTGCGGCATCCGGTATGGGGGTTCCAAAATCGCGAGATCGGCGATGCGCGCAAATATCTCGCCCACATCGCTGGAAACCGTGACTACCAGATCGGTCATTGCAATGGTCATCGGGATGCTTAAAAAATGCGGAGTATGGAGGACCTCTCTGCGCTGGATACCGTGCTCTTTCAGGAATTGTTCAACGATTTCCTGGCGACGGCCCTCTGCCTCAACCACCGCATGTGGCAGTTCGCAAAAAAGCTTCTTTGTCAGCCGGCCCTGTACGGCCGGATGATTCCGCCGCACGAGGCACACGAACGAATGTCGAACCAGGCGCTGCTGAAAAACGTCGACACCATCAAGATCAGGGAAATAACCGATCGCGAGATCGACCTCACTTCGCTGAAGTGCGGACAATAGCTGTCTGGGAGACAAAGACGTTGTCTTCACATTGACGCTGGGAGCGAGACTTGTAACCCGCTGCAGCAATCTCGGCAAGGAGACCATCTCACCGACATCTGACATTGCGATAGTGAACGTGCGCTGAGCTTTGTCCGGCACAAAATTCGGCGCCGTCAACACTCGTTCACGAATATCGGCTAGTACCGACTGAACCACGGGGGCTAGCTGCATCGCGCGTGGCGTCGGTTGCATGCCGGACCTGGTTTTGACGAAGAGCGCATCTCCAAGTTCTTCACGCAAACGCTTTAAGGCGTAGGATGCAGCGGGCTGACTCAGATTCAGTTCCACGGCCGCCTTACCAAGATGTCCGTGACGCTGTAACGCATCAAAGACGCGCAAAAGATTGAGGTCAAAGTTATCCATTTGGCAAATCGACGGGATCGAGGAAATCCATTTGTTTAATCATCTTCCATTTCCGACATTTGTTCCACGTACAGGCGCTTGATCGCGCAGCATAGTGGTCCGGCATTCATACATGCGTTGGCAAAGATCCGTGGTGCCAGAGGGCAACTCTGATACGATAGTGATCGTTAAATCTGGCCGTTTTTTTACATGACTTTTAGAAGTCGAGACGTATAAAAAGATACTTGCGCACCAGTGGCAGCGCGCGCGTGACCAGCGTCAAAACGGACTATGCCGAGATACCTCCCGACTCTGTGTCCTGTGTCGTACCTAAGGCCGTTCAGCGGTGTCGATGAACCTCGTACTCGGACGCCACAATTCGTGCGTTGGTACAACCTCGAACACAAACACAGCGGCCTGAAATTCGTAACAAGAGACCTACCCCCGCCGGCAAGCAATACCGACACATCGAGCCAGCCAATCCAAACAAAGGAGTTTCGCTGATGGCTATCATGTCGCACGACGAGTGGAAGCGCCGCACCAGCCTGGCACTGAAACCGAGAAGCAAGCCGCTCAAGTTTCTCGATGCCTGCCTGAAGGAATATGACAAGAATCGCGGCTCGCGTCCCCATTTCGACGCCATCGTGGTCGCCTATCAGGCGTGGGCGGCAACCAAGGCCAGTGCAGAAGGCAGCGAACGCAATGCAAAGGGGGCGGTCAGCGACCTGCTGGCCCAACTCGTCGAATTCCGCGACCGGCACATGCCATTCGCGCATCGCGGCGGCGCACCGCTGCGGCCCAACGCGCTGCTGCTCGACATCAAGGAGGGCGCCAAGCTGCTTGGCGAGGGCAATCTCAGGCCGCAAATCAAGGTGAACATTCCGGTCGGCATCAAGGATATCGGACGTGGCACGGTGATCTGGGAAGAGTTCGACGACACGCAACTGCCCAAAGCGCGCCAAGGTTGGGCCGATGCCTTCGAATGCGCGGAGAAGGCCGTCGCTGCCATCGCGACGGTAGACGGCAATGCCGCCGAAGAGCAGCGCTTCCAGCGTTGGTTCGGCGCACCGACCCCGCAGGCGGTGGCCACGGTCAAGCAAGGCCTGCAGCAGATGCTGGATGCATTCAGCTCAAGCCCGGTGACGATCGTGCTGCGCGAAGATGTGACCGTCCACATCGTCAACGGCAACGATCCGTTCGACGAGATGGAGCAAGGCTTCAAAGGCGACGGCGTGTATGGCTATGTGTGGAACCATCATGCCGGGAGTGGCTATCGCATCATCATGGGCAAGTGGTTCCTCGCCGACCCGGATCCGCTCGAAGGGGCCGCGCAGACCATCTACCATGAACTCACGCATAAGGTGCTGAAGACCCAGGACCACGTCTACGGCAAGATCAAGTGCCGCGGTCTATCCGCGACAAACCAGGCGCATGCGTTGACCAACGCCGACAGTTGGGCCTTCTACGCGCTCAGTTTCATGAAGAACATCTGAGTGCCCGTTCGAAAAATGCGTCTGAATGGATGCTTTGAAGAAGCGTTGGCTGGACCTGAAGGATTTCATTGCGGATGGCACCGTGACCGACTGACTATCTCTCACGGCCGCGCTGGGCAAGCGCGGCCGCTACTCCAGTTCCAGGTCCAGCATCAACACTATGTCGTGCAGCGTGTACGAAAGTGAATTAGTGGCGTTGGAGAACCGTTGCAATGGCGTTCGACGCGCCATGTCAAAACGATTCACCAACCATCTCTTCGCTTTTGCGCCAAAGCGCGTCAGCGTTGGCGGCATCGAGCGCATAGCGTCGAACACCTTCGCTGACGGGCGTGATGACAACATCGTCGGCGACGGTTTCGCTCACGTGGCAGTTCTCGCAGTACCTGCCTCCGACCTCTTCGGCCGACGCCGCCACTGCGGCCCAGACCGAAGTCGCCGCCCCTTGTGGAACAGTCTTGAACTGAAACGGTCCTTTCCCTTCTGATGCAAGTTGAGTGTTGATCCTTTCGAGCAGCGCCGTCATCTGGCTTTCGTCCATGTGACGGGCGAGTTCCGTGTGAATCCCGCCCGGATGAACCGCGGCTGCGCGCACTCCACGCGCCCGATGTCGCTGATCGAAAGCCACCGCAAAGAGGATATTCGCCGTCTTGGCGCGCCCGTATGCAACGAACGGATCGTAAGGCGTACGCTCGAAGCTCGGGTCGTCGAGATCCACATCCGCGAAACGGTGCCCTGACGACGCGAGCATTACGACCCGGCCGCCAGCCGGAATCAGCGACGCCAGGCGGTTCACCAGCACGAAATGCCCCAGATGATTCGTGCCGAACTGCGTCTCGAATCCGTCCGTTGTCTTGCCAAAGGGAGTCGCCATCACGCCCGCGTTCGCGATGATGACGTCGATGGGTTTGCCGTCCTCTTGCAGCCTGTCGGCGCAAGCCCGAACACTCTCGAGGCTCGCGAGATCGAGCGCAATCAACTCGATGTCGCCGCCTGCGGCACCGGCCTCGCGCCGCGCGCCGGCAATCGCCTGCTTTGCCTTTTCCAGGTCTCTGGCTGCGCCGATAACGGTGGCCCCGCGTGCTGCGAGCGCCCGCGCAGTCTCCACGCCCAGTCCCGCGGACACGCCCGTCACAAGAATTCGCTTGCCATGAAGATCGACGCCCGCGAGCACGTCGTCCGTTGTCGAGGTCGCACCAAATTTCTCAGTCATTTCCGCCGCTCCAGCACAATCAAGGTTGACGTCATTCCCAGCCCGGGATAAAACGGAGCTTGCCTCCGTTTTTACGATACTAAACGGAGTCACCCTCCGTTTGCAAGCCTTCAACGTATAAATGAACGATCCGACGCCAAAAGAACGAAAACCTAGAGCCGACGCGCTGCGCAATCGCGAGCGCATTCTTGACGAAGCGAAAACGGCGTTCACGCGCGCCGCAGGCGAAATCAGCATGGAGGACGTCGCCCGTCAGGCGGGGGTCGGCGTAGGCACGCTCTACCGGCATTTTCCGACGCGCGAGGCACTGCTCGAGAGTGTCTACCGTGCCGAGGTCGCGAAACTCGCGGAAGAAGAGCGCAGACTGTCCGATTCACTGCCCCCACTCGATGCGTTGCGAGCCTGGATGTTGCTCTTCGTCGACTACATCGCCACGAAGAAGATCATCGCGCCAGCATTGAATTCGATCGTCGGAGGGCCGACGAAGCTATTCGAATCGTCCGGCGCGCAGATCAAGGACGCAATCCAGTCGCTCGTCACGCGCGCTATCGCGAGTGGGGATATCCGCCCTGATCTCGAGCCATTGGATCTGCTTCGCGCGCTCGTCGGCGTGTCCAATGTCGCGTCGGCTCCGGACTGGCAGCAAAGTGCAAAGAGGCTGGTCGATATACTTTTGCTTGGATCCAGGCGCCCCGACTAGTTTCAACAGCCAACGCCGCCGCACGGACAGCTCACGGACGACATGCCTGCCCTGAATCTTCGCGATGATCGAATTGAACGCCTGGCCTGCGCTGAATTTGAGTTTCTGCGTCACCGTTTCAGCCTCTCCTCTCAAGGTTGAAATCACGTGACGGGCGGCGCCATGAATCGGCGCCGTCCTCTTCAACTCAGGTCAGGTCAGGTCAGGTCAGCGGGTTATGTGGGTCATTCGTGAGATGCGTCCACGTGCCGCCCTGCCCGAAAATATTGGTGCCGACGCGATGATGTTTCGCACCGTAGCATTTGGTGCCCGCGTGGCGGCAGTTCTGATGACCATCGTCCTCGCGAAGCCATTCCGACACGCTCTGCTCCATCTTTTGCCAGAGGTCGTGTTCTTTTTCGCTCCAGTCGTAGCACTGCTTGCACAGCACATCGACGATACCGACGCAGGGGCCGGCGTAACGGCTCACCTTCTCCATCTGGGCGATGATTTCCGCGGTCTTGGTGGTGAACGCCATGGCGTCGTTGCACGATTTGATTTCCTGCGGCGACTCGTCGAGCGCCTTGAGCGCTTCGGCCGCCTTTTTGAAGTGCAGCATCAGCTTGGGCAACAGTTTTTCGATCCCGGCGCCCGCTTCCCGAATCTCGTTCGTGGCGTGCGCGTCCACCAGTGAGTGATCCAGCAGACTGGAACGGATGGGAATGCCATCCGCGCCCTTCAGCAAATTGAGGCCGATCTTGTCGCCCGCCAGCACCGCCGTGGAGACGCTGCCGGAAACGGCGCTCGCGCCGATCTTGGTCAACGCGCTCGCATCGCCGATGAACGGCATGAAGATCGAGCCCACCGAGAGCATTTCACTCAGCAATGCACCGGCTTTCTCGCTGCCTGTATTGCGGGTGTACCAATGCCCGGCCCGCCGTGTTGCGCGTGAGAAATAACCCGGGCGGTCCACCTGACGCCACACGGTATCGAGCAGCGCATCGAGACGGCGTCTATGCATGTTGTCGACGACCGACACACCGCCGGACCTCGCACGGGTCGTGACGGGCCGCTCCGCGCTGTAGTTCCAGGTCGCGCCGCTGGAAGCATGCATGCCCGCGACGATTTTATCGCGGGCCGCAATCATGCCCTCGAGCAGCGTGCTGATCTGCACCGCGCCCGGCGAGCCGGGCGCCGGCGCGACAGCAGCGAATGCGGCCGGCATGGTGGAACTCGCCTCGGCATGCCGCTTGGCAGGCATCGCCGCCGCGCCGCGTCTAACCGTCAAACCGCTGAACGGCGCGTAGCAAACGTCGTTACGGCCACCGCCCGGACAGCAGCTATGCTCGCCATGTTTTTCGAACCAGGTTTGCAATGCAGCGCTGATCTTCGCCTCGGCCGTACCCCATTGCTCGGTCAACTTCTTGTATTCGCCGAGATAGAAAATCAGCAGGTCGAGCACGGGCAGCGTGTAGTTGCGCACCTTGTCGCTGTGGTGAATGAAACGCGACAACGCCTTGACGTAGTTGATCGCTTCCTCGCAACTGATGAACTCGGGCACCGCCGCCGTCTCCACTTCCTTCACGATGGTGCGCATCATGGTGAAGTGATCGACCGCCCGGCGCAATGAGTCGCTCGCCTCGACCGTCAGGAACGCGCCGAGATCCTTGCCGGCGGCCGCCGTTGCAGCCGGATAGCGTTGCAGCCAATTGCGGTTCACGCGTCGCTCATTCGCGCCGATACTTTCGATGGCGTTCTTGATTGCATAGCTGCCCGCCGCGATACCGATCAACACCGGAATCGCAATGCCGCCGGTCGCGACGCCGGCAATCGCCACGCCCACCGTGATGGCTACGCCCACACCCAAGCTGACCTGGCTTTCGGTCTGCCAGGTCGAGACGAACGTTCTGGCCTGGTTGGACAGATAGTGCTTGGTGAGGCCCGTATGCGCCTTGGAAACAGATTCGAAGGCGTCGTGCATCATCATCCTCGCCGATCGCGTGGCGACTTCTGTTGAGTGAGGCATGACAATTCCTGAATAAACGGCGTATTGAATGAAGAAGAATGAAAACCCGTCCGCAACCGGCGACCTGCCCGGCGGGATTCACGCGACAAGGCGCGCCTTGCTCAACCGACCAATGTCACGGCAACCCAAGCATGGCGAGATAGCGGCTCAGATCGCCTTCCTGATGCACGACCTCGCGCAGCAGATCGGGCAACGGCATGCCGCCCCACGCCACGGCGCGACGCAGCAGATAAGGCGTCGGACTGTGCGGCTCATGCCTGGACAGATAGTCCGCGACGTCCTGCAACAGCCGGTAGGCGTGAACGCGATCGCGGATCGGACCGTGCGCAACGGCAGACGCCGCCGAAGCGAGCCGGGCATCGTCCCCGGACGCGTGCGAGGTGTGAAGATCGCCATCATGCGTATCGCTGAAGCCGGACGCGCTCTGAGCCGATTGATCTTCACCCGCCTGCGCGGCGTCGACGAAATGAGCCGACCCGGTTTGACGATCGCCTCGCAGCGACCGCGCCGCCCGTTGTAAGTCCATGAGTGCCTCCATGACACGCGAAAAACCCGGAGCGTCGGGACCCAGACGCTCGTCGAGGCCGCGCTCCAGCGTCGCGGTGATGTCGAGCGCCGCGCCGACGCACTCCTCCAGCCGCAGCAGATCGGCGAGGTTGCTGCCTTTATCGACCTCGCCATCCAGGAACTCGCGCGTGAGACCCTCGTCGCGCTCCGAAGGACGTCCCGTGATACGCGACCAGTCGTCCAGATTGATCGACGACGGCTCGATGCTCAGACTTAGAAGCGGGATTTGCAGCCGCAACACCAGCGCGAGCGTGTGGTTGATCCACACGAACGGCGCAACCCGCGCGTCGGCATCGCCGTCTTCGAGTTGCGGATAGCCGTGCTCCCAGAACTGCCCGGCGAGCGCATGCATAAGCCGCATGCCGTCCACGAAACCGTCCATGCGGCGTTGATGCGTCCACGCCTCGCACAGCCACGCCGCGAGCTGGAAGTCCTTGCTACGCGTGCGCAGCGCATCGCTCGTGAGCGTCGCCACGGTTTTCCAGTCGGCTTTGGTTAGCGGACGCTCCCACTCGCGCATCGGCAGCGTGGGATCGTCCTGACGCCGCGCGTCGCGGATCTGCTGGTACACGGGATCGTTGCGCAGCGAAGTGCCCACGCCGTCGCCATGGTCGAGCGGCGCGAGCAAGGCGTCGAAGCCGGCGCTGGCCGGCGCGCGTTCCAACACAAGGGATGCGTTCATAGCGAGGTCCATTCAGGCGCACGGGTCGGAAAACTGGCGGGCCACGGCAGCGCGGTTTTCTTACCTGTCGGGCTCAGCACGAGCCGCACGAAAACCTGGCCGCGCGCCTGCTTCGGCAGCAGGGCTTCGTCGGCGACATTCACCACGCCGAGAGGAAACTCGAACTTCAGCAGTTGCGAGGTGTTGCCGCCGCGCGCGCCCGCATCGGCCATCCGCTGCCGGGCGATGAAAGACATCAGCGCCCACGGATCGCTGAACTGCCAGGTCAGCGTGCGGCCGTCAGTCGAATACGCGCGCTGCTGCGGATCGCTAGCCGCCTGCAGCGGCGAATCCTTCGCGAAGCGCAGCGAGAGCGAGACCGGCATGCCGTATTCCCAATGCAGCGGATGCTGCGCGTCATGCAGGGAAACGCTCTGGTCGCCCACCTTCAAAGTCCAGTCGATCACCTGATTCGCGGCGATTTCCCCGCTGCGGTTGGCGCGAAAATCGACACTGACGTCCAGTCCCGCCGGCGCACCATCGGTGGCCGGATACAGCGGCGAGAGCAAGGCATCGACCTGGTCGAAGTTGTCGACGAACTGGCGGATTGGCGTGTTGCCGCCCATCACCCGCTCGCCCGCGCCGTTGCGCGCCTGCTGGAACACATGCGAGACGCGCTCGTAATGGCGCAGCGCCTGGCCCACTTCGTTGAAGTCGGCGGTGCCGACGTCAGCCGTCGTGCCGCGCGTCGGCACGCCAAACGGCGCATGTCCGCCCACGCCCTGGTTGAACGCGCTGGCAAAGCCGGCCCATTGCTGACTCAGGTCCGCGACATAGCCCTGACCGCAGCGCGCGAGCAGCGCATCGTACAAACGCGCATGCAGCGTGCTGAAGTAGTCGCCGGACGCGAGCCCGGACGGCCGTGCCGGGAAACGCCCGAGACAGTCGCCCGCGCCCGGATCGGCCGCCACTGTCTGCACGAACTGCTCGAGTGCGAACAGGCTGCTATTCGGGTTCTTCAACTGATAACGATCCAGGTCGCGCACGATCGCCTGCCAGCGCATCGCGAGCGGCGAGCCGGTATCGCCCGGCCCGAGCGCCGCGAGATACACTGAGGCCTGACGGCCGAGCGCAATGGCGCGCGTCGCCTGTTGATCGAGATACGCGCCGAGCGAGCCCGCGTCGTTGATGCCGAACGCCGCCAGCATCGTCGTGCGCGCACCGCTCACGGCGAGCGGCGCGGGCCGCGTCGAATACAGTTCCGAGCGCGCCAACGCATCGTCGACGAGCCGCAGATGCGCGAGCGCGTCGCGCGACACGAGCGTGTCGAGTTCGTCGAGTTGCGTGCTGGCGCCCATGTCGGCGAGCGCGGCGCGAATCTTGACGAGCCGCAGGCGCGCGGCCTCGAACGCGGCACTGTCGCCTTCGCCCTGCGCGGGCGCCACCGCGGCCGCCGCGGCGACCTGATCCGAGATCAGCCGCGCGAACTGCGCGTCGAGCGCCTGCTCGACGGCCGGCTGCACCGCTTCGGGCAAGCTCGCGAGACCGTCGGCGAGGAAACGCTTGCGCACGTCGCCGAGTGCCAACGCCTGATCGAGTTGCGCGCGATCCCACACGACGATTGAACCGTCCGGCACTTCCGGTAGATTCAGGTTACGCGGCGCGACCATGAACGGCTGATTGAGCAGCTTGCCGAGTCCGTCGCGCAGTGCGATACGCTCGGGCGCGACTTCGTAGCGCGCGCCTTTATCGGCCCACACGATGCCGCTATCCGGGCCGCCGAAGCTCAACACCATCTGGCTTCGGAATGCCTGGAACCCGCTGGCCGAGCGTTCGCGCGTACGGCCGACGAGGTCCGGGCCGAGCAGACGGTTCTGTGCCGCGCGTGCAAAAGTACGGTCGTAGACCGAGCCCGGCGCGAACTGCGTCTGGCGCATCCATGCACCCTCGCCGGTGGCGAGCAGATCCTGCTCCGTACCGATGCCCGCGGCGATCGCGCGGTAATTGCCGGTGACCTTGGCAAAATCCGCCGTGCCCGCGTCCGCCACGGAGAGCGTGTTCAGATGCGAACTCACCGATTGCTCGGCGGCCAGCAGCGGATTGGACGTGAACAGCGCGTCGTCGACCTGTTGCGCGCCCTTATCGAAAGAACAACGCAACGCTTGCTGCACGGTCGGCAGACTGATGCCGCCGGTGCCGTCGGTGGCATACGCGCCGCCGTGACGTGCGTTGCGATAGAAATACGGCAGGCTCGCCGCCACGTTGCCTTGCAGTTCGGCGCCGAACGCGTAGCGCACCGCGAGCCGCAATGCGTCGGCGTTCTCCGGCGAAGGCTGCTGCAAGCGCTCCATCGCCTGCAGCGCGGCATCGAGCTGATCTACCGAGCCGACATAGCGCTGCAGCGCCCGCATCGACGGCTGGTCTTCGGGCGCGAGGCTCGCCGCCAACGGCGTGTCCGCGCCAAGCATCTGCGGGGCCGCGCAATCGTCGCCGACAATCAGTTGTCCCGTGCCGGGATCGCGCGCGACGTCGGTCAACTGCCCGACATGCGCGAGTATTTCGCGCTCGAGCGCCGTCACCGCGATGCCGCCGAATTCACGCTCGAAGCGTTCGCGCACGCGCTCGTTCAGATCGTCGACGATGCTCCACGAGCCGGGCATGAACACCGTCCACGCGGTGCCGGTTTGCAGCCGGTCGTTCAGACCGATCAGCGCCAGCGCCTTGCGGCGATACCAGTCAGCCGGCAATTGCACGCCGCCCTGCTCGGCCGCCGCGCGCTCCTGACCATCCTTGCTCAATTCGCCGAGCGCCGTGACCAGCGCGACATTGCGATGACTGAGCTGAACCGTCGCGACCACCAGACCGAGCCCCCAGCCGCCGAGCAGCACGATGCCGCCCCAGCGCAACGCGCGATGCAGCACCGGGCGCGTGAGATGCTGCGAGCGCGAAGGACGCGTCAGCCCGTATTCGAGGAAAATCTTCTTGTCGAATAGATCCCGCAGGAAGGCCGGGCGCAGCATCAGATCGTTCACGCTGCGGCCGGCGTCGTAGCCCTGTGTGCCGCCGTCGGCAGACGCCTCGCGAGCGACCACCAGCGCCGTGCCGCTGTCACCGTCGGCAGTTGCGTCCGATCCGACGAGCGCGGGTTCCGCGCCACGCCCATAGGCGTCCGGTTCGCCGTTCAGATAATCGAGTGCCGGCGCGGCGACGCTGCGCTGCGCAAGCTCGCTGCTGTCGCCGGTCAGATAAATGCCGCGGAAGAAGAACGGCTCGTGATAGGCGCTCGGGCGCAGCAACTCGTCGATATAGAGCTGCAATTGCGCGCGCATCGCGTCGATGCGTGCGGGCAGCAGCAGACATTCACGCGCGTCGAGATCGCCGGTGTCGAGCGTAAACAGTTCGGCACTGGCGTCGGAGACTGCCCGTTCGATATTGCCCAGCGCCGTATCCACCCAGTCCGACTGGTAGGTAACCGAAAGATCGAACGGCGAGGACCAGCCGAGCATGCTGGCGCGCAACGGCTCCGGCAATGCGCGGGCAAAACTCGCGAAACCGGTGAGCGCTTCGCAGCCGGTCACGACGACATACACCGCGAAGCGCATCGCAAAGCGGTTCTGCGCGAGCCACAGCCGGCGATGCGCGAGCTTCGCGTGGCGCACGAGTTCGAGCTGCGCGTCGGTATTGTCGGCGAGCAGCATGGCGGCCGGCACTGTGATCACAACCGAATCGAACGGCCGCTGCGGCCGGTAGTTGCGGCACAGGCTGAGAAATTCGTCCCACGGCTTTTCGTCGCCCTCTTCATCCGGCGAGCCAAGGTAGGCCGCCTTGATGTCGACGACAATGCCGCGATCGAAGAACTGCCACGAGATGCCTTGCGTCGCCGCGGGACTCGCGGCTTCGGCACTCAGCACGCTCGCCACGCCCGACTGCGCGATCGGCAAAGGCCGTGGGTCTTCGCCTTCGTTGAGCACCAGCACCCAGGGAATGTTGTAGCGCTCGGCGCGCGACGCGATGTTGCCCTCGACCAGTTCGACCGCCTGACGAAACGCGTTGCGCAGCGAGTCGGCCCGCAGACGCACGATCTTGCGTTCTGCCTGCGGCTTGGCCTGCGCGCCATGCAACGCGAAATACACCACCACGCCGAGCACCGTGCACACCACGATGATCAACAGCGCGAGCGACAATAAAAACAGATTGCTGGTCAGCATGCGCACACTCCCGCCGACAACGAACGATTCGCGCGCGTCATGAACTCACTCCCGTCACCGCGTCGCCGCGCAGCGCCGCGCGCACCGGCCACGACTGCCACAGCCACAGCATCTCCGAAATCGCCAGCAGCGCGGCGAGCGCTAGCAGGCCGATCACGGTCCAGCGGCTCACCGACGGCAGCTTGCGCGGCGCGATGTGCGAGATCGTATTGCCGTAGGCGGCGTCCGCCAGCACGCGGTCGCGGCCGCCGAGATCGGCGCGCCGTTGATAGACGAACTCGTACAACTCTTCGCGGTAGCTGCGCAACCGCGCAGCGCCGTCCGCGCCACGAAAACGGCCCTGAAAACCCATGGCGAGCGCGAATAGGCAGATCCGCGCGACATCGCGGCGCGACGGTTCGCGATCGGACAGCAGTTGCTCGATCTTGCGAAACACGAGGTCCCCCGCCACGTTGGTGCGAAACAGCGTCGATTCGAGCAGATAGGCCGTCCACCGATCGCGACCCGTCCACGGCGTGTTGAGCAGGATCTCATCGGCGAGCACTGCTTTCAGGTAACGCGCGTCCGCGAGATTCTCCATGTCGAAGCGCGTGCTGTCGCGATGCGACTGCAAGGTCTGCACTTCCAGCAGATTCAGCAAATGCCGGCTCATGCCTTGCGCGGCGAGTTCCCCATCTGCCTCGGGCGCTTCCGAGAAGCGCTTCTGCGCTTTCGCGAGCTCGTCGAGAAAGACGCGAAACTGCGTGACCACCAGGTCGTTTTCTTCAGATTCGATTCGATTGCGTGCCATGCCCGCCTACCTTTATTCCCCGACCATCAGCCTTTGACGAACAGCAGCATTTCCTGCGGCCGCTGCGCGCTCGCGCCTTCATTCGGATTGCTGATGACAAGTGTTTCGCTGGCGACCACGAGAGCCGGGTCGGCCTGAATCTCGAACAACAGATAACCGGAGCCGGAGCGGATGCCCAACTCTTCCGCGTAGTCGACCGCACGCCGCGTCGCGCCCAGCACACGGCGGCTGCGCAGCGACGCATAGACCGACTGCGAACCGACCACGGCACCTTCCATCCACGCGAGTAAATCGCGGTCGGACTGCCCGCGCAGGCCGACCACCACGCGCTCGCCCAGCCATTCCGGGTTCAGTGCGATCTCGAATGCGTCGTGACGGAATTCGAACTTGTGCTCGCGATACCCTTCCGCGACTTCGGAAACCGCATCGCGCAAGGTGCGTAGCAACGGCGTGAAGACCGTCAGCGGATCACCGTGGTCGTAGTCGGGCGGCACCGGCGGCAGGCCACCCGGCACCAGCATGCTCAGCGTGCCGCTCAGCGACGCGAGCGCGTGATAGAGCGCCAGCGGATGCAGATGCGGCGTGCGCAACACCGCTTCGGCAAACGGCAGCGCGGCGAGCAGGCTGCGCAGCCGGTCTTTCAGTTCGAGCTGCGTCAGCCGGTCGTCGACCTTCGACGAAGGATTCGCCGTCTGGCGCGCGACGAAAGCCGCCTTGCCGCGCAACTGGCCGAGCAGCGCGGACACGTTGGCCCATAGCGGCGTGTCGCGCGAGACTTCGATCAGCGGCGGCAAACGCTCGGCCAGACGCACCACTTCGTTGTCGCGGTACACGGTGCCAAGGCGCAGCGACACCATCCGCGCCGGCGGCAACTCGCCCGCGCTCAGCACGAGGTTCGGCAGCAGGCGCGGCACGTCGGCGGGCGGCGCCTCCGAGATTTCATCTTCCACGGGCGCGCCGAGCGTCGAGCGGAAGCGGCGAGCTTCGCCGTCGCGCCGCATCGACGCCGTAACCGGCAACGTTACGTAGAAATCGACCGGCCCTTTGGCCAGTGCTTCGATATACGGTTCGAGCGACAGATCGAGGCGTCCGTGCTGGCTTGCATCGGCGGAGTACGAAACGGCCGTGCCGTCGGGCATGATCGCGTCGAGCGCGAGCACGCGCACCATGCCGGCGGGAAGCAACCCCGTGTCCAGCACAAGGCGCCGCACGCCCCAGCTGAACGGCGCCGCGGCCAGTGTCTGCCACGCGACCAGCGAATCGACCCGCGCGCTCATCAACTGGAAGTGCTGCGGCGAGAGCAGCATGCCCTCATGCCACTCGACACGGTCGACAACCGGCATCACACGATCGGACATCATGCCTGCTCCGGTGCTGTGCCGCGGGCATACGCCGGCGCGGATTGGATTGAATTCATGGCGAGTCCAGACGCTGTCATTTCACAGCCGATACGGAAAATGTGTGGTTATCCAGTTGCACGGCGACGACGCCGTTCAACGGTTCGATCCGCACGCGATGCGCGCCCGGATCCGCATAATTGGCAAACAGAAACGCGGCGAGCACCCGCGGCCGGCCGAAGACATCGCTCGGCACGTCGATCCGCTGACCGGGCACCAGCTCCCAACTCTTGTACTGGACCGATTTCGGGAACGTGCTCGCCAGATCGGCGCGCGCCGCGAACCATTTCGAAGCCGGCAATTCGGCGATCCTCGCGAGCAAGGCGTCGTCGGTGACGAACACCACGTCGACCGCGACGGGGCTGTTGTTGTTGACGTCGTCAGTTGCGACGAGGCTCAGGCGATCCCAGCTCACCTTGTCGCCCTTGCCGCCGAACATCGTGCAGCCGCTCATGAGACCCATCACGCAGCACGCGAGCAACGCGAAGCGCAGGCGCCGTGCGATGCGGCGAATGCCGGCCAGCCATGCGAATTGCGCCACGCGCTTTGCCGCCATGCCTGCCGCCTCGCCCAGCCCGCGTGCGTTGCCGTTCAGAACCGCTCGCCCCTTCGTCATTTCGCTCCTACTCCCACGCCCATCAGGACAATCAGCGACGCCGCGAGCAACACGCAGCCCGTCGCCAGCGCGAGTTGCCCGCGCGTGAATGCAAAGCGCAGCACCGCCGCGCCTTCCTGCTGCACGCCGATTTCGACGAACGGCGTGCGCTCGGCCGGCAAACCCGCCGACACCAGCGCGACCACCGTGCAAACCGACAGCAGGCTCAACAGATTGCGCGGCCCCTCGCAGATCAGATCGACGGCGATCAGCAACACGCCCGCCGCCTCGACCGGCAATTGCAGCATCGACAACACCATGCCGACGTAACCAATCCCCGCCACCCCGCTGCGTCCCGCCGACACGAACGCGGCCACCGTGGCCGCCGCGCCGGTCAGCACCAGTTCGCCAACCCCGAGCGGCCGCTCGTACAGGTTCGCGATGAAGACGGTGGCGAGCGCGAAATACAGCGCCGAGCCTGCGCGCACGAACACGCTGCCGAACGGCACCACGAGTTCCGCGACGCCGCGGCTGAAACCCAGCCGCGTGCTCATCGCTTCGATCGCGTGCGGAATCGGCGCGGTGGCGCTGCCCGACATCAGACCCACGAGTACCGACGGCTTGAGCGCCGAAATCACCCGGCCAAGCGGCTCGCGCGTGCGCGACGCGATCACGAGCACGGCGGCGCCGCACAGCAGCACCGCGCATAGAACAAAACTGAGCAGGAAACCGCTCATCGCATCGAGCGTCGCGTGCTCGGTCTGCGCGGCGATATGCGCGGCGGTGCCGAATGCAAGCACCGGCAGCAGCAGGTTGGCGTATTCGATCAGATTCTCGAGGGTCCGGTAGATGCCCTCGAATACGCTGTGCAGCACCCGTGTCTGCTCGCTCGACAGTGCGGCGAACGCCATGCCGAACAGGATCGTGCCGGTGAGAATGCCAAGCGCGTGCCCGCCGGCCAGCACGCGATAGAAGTTGTCCGGAATCACGTCACGCAGCGCGAGCGCGCCCGCCGCGACGCTTGCGGGATCGCTGCCGAACAGTTTCATGCGCATGTCTTCGGCGTCGCTCGCGCTTTGCAGCACGAGCTGACCGAGCTGCCGGTGCGCCGCGTCGGACAGATGCAGACCGGGCGCGGCCACCAGACCCGCCAGCGCGCCGCCCGCCGCGCACACGACGACGATGCCCACCGCGAGCGCCAGCATCGTGCCGATCCGCCAGCCCGGATGCGATAGCAGCATCAACTGGCGCAAGCCGAAGAACATCGCCACCATCAGGAGCGGCACGGCCGCCATGTTGACCAGCGCGAGATAGATTTGCCCGACAAAAAACGCAAAGCCACCGACCGGCGCCACGAATGCGCCCGCCAGGCCGCCGAGCACGAGGCACAGCAGCAGCATTAGCGTGCTGTTCGAAAGACGCTTGAGCGTACGCATCATGAGCGCATGTTCCAGCCGCGCGTCATCCCGTACGACACCGTGACGCGCGCCAGTTCGAGCGTGCTGTCGATCAGCATCATCGGGGGCGTTGCGATGCGGCGGGCGGCAAGCGGAATTTCCGTGCAGCCCATCACCGCGGCTTCGGCGCCACGCGCGGCGAACTCGGCGAGTGCCGCCGCAAGTTCGGCCGCCGACGCGTCGAGGTCGCCCGCCTTGACGGCGTCGATACAGGCGTCGATATGTTGCTGGGTTGGTCCGCTGGGCACGAGTGGCTCGATGTCATGGCGCTCGAGGATCTTCTGATACAGACCGGCTGCCAGCGTGCCGCCCGTCGCCAGCACGGCGGCGCGGCGCGTGCCGCGTGCGATCGCGGCGACGCAGGCTTCGGCGATGTGCAGGATCGGCGCGCGGCTGCGTGCCCGCATCGCGTCGTACCAGTAGTGGGCCGAATTGCAAGGAATGGCGATCAGATCGACTTCGTTGCGATTGAGCATGTCGATGCCGGCCAGCAGCGCGGGCAACGGGTCCGCGCCACTCTTCAGCATGGCCTTCGAGCGATCGGGAATGTGCGGCAGATTCGCGACCAGCAGCGGCAAGTGTTCCTGGTCGCACGTCGCGCCCGCCGCACTGGTGAGCTGGATCACACGGTCGAAGAAGTCGACCGTTGCAAGTGGGCCCATGCCCCCGAGAATGCCAATCAGCCCCATTTGGGATTCCTAGATCTTCAGCGGACGCGGACAGATCACCGTCACCGCGGCCGTATTGCCGATCACGAGAATCAGCGTGCGCAGCATGTCGCACAACGGATCGACGGCGAGGAACAGAATGAAGGCTGCTTCGAACGGCAGGCTGAGATAGACGCAGGTCATGCCGACCAGCGACACGGTCACGAGACCCGTCATGCCCGCCGATGCAAAACCGGCCAGCACCGAGGCCAGCAGCACCGTGCACACCTCGGCGACGCCGAGCGGGTGGCCGTACAGTTGCGCGATGAAGAGCGTCGCGCACACGTAATACACCATCGGCCCGACCCGCAGCAGCGAGACGGTCAGCGGCACCATCAGCTCGACCCGCGAGCGGGCGAAGCCGAGCCCGTCCACGAGGCTTTCGATCATGCTCGGCATGCAGGCCGCGCTGTTGCGCGTGGCCAGCGCCAGCGCGAACGGCG
Source organism: Paraburkholderia sp. RL18-101-BIB-B (assembly GCF_046026985.1). Classification (NCBI taxonomy): domain Bacteria; kingdom Pseudomonadati; phylum Pseudomonadota; class Betaproteobacteria; order Burkholderiales; family Burkholderiaceae; genus Paraburkholderia; species Paraburkholderia sp. RL18-101-BIB-B. The sequence goes on along the minus strand of NZ_JARESV010000031.1, from coordinate 63,921 downwards.
CGCGCAAGGCGTCGAGCGTCGTGCCGAGCGAGTGGCTGGAGCGCTTCCAGATCACGACGGCGGCGAGCGAGATCAGCAACAGCGAGACCACGAAGAACGCGATCACGAATTGCAGCATCGCGTGCAGCGGCCCGACGCCTGATTTGCCGAGCTGCGCGGCGCTCATGCAAAAGAGAATCAGTGGCAGCGGATAGCTCAGCCAGTGCATCAGTTTCTGGCACGCGTGATAAACGGTTTCAAGCGCCTGGCTCAGGCCGACCGAGATCCGCTCCGGCACGCGGCCCACCGCGAGACCGAACAGCAGCGCGAACACCAGCGCCTTGAGCGCGTCGCCGTTGGCGAGCGCGGCGAAGATATTGGTCGGCACGAGGCTGGTCAGCACGTCGTAGAGGCTCACGCCTTTCTCCGCCGCGTCTGTGCCGTACAGGTTCATCACCGTTTCGTTCGAGGTCGATTCGTTGCCGACCATCAACCCGAACGTATGCATGGTCGCGGTGGAAAGATTCACGCCGGGCCGCATCACCAGCAACACCAGCGCGCCCACCACGGCGACCGTCAGCGAGGCGCCGATAAACACCGTGACCACGCGCAGCAGCAGCTTCGAGGTGCCGCCGTCGCGGAACAGCCGCTGCAGACTGAAGATCACCGCCGACACCATGAACGGCAGCGTCGTCATCTTCAGCAAGTTCACATAGATGTCGCCGACAATCGCGAACTTCTGCGACAGTTCCGGCAGCAGCAAGCCGAACGTGCCGCCGAGCGCGAGGCTGCCGATCACCGCCCACGGGTTCACAGCCAGCGCGTAAATCCTGTTTGTATTGATCATGTCTGTGTGAATCCCGGTTAATCGTTGGACGCTTGCAGCAGCGTCATCACGTCGATCTTGTTGGTCCGCTCGGCAAGGAACTGATTGACGAACGCGAGCAACGCCGGGTTGCAGACATTCACGCCGATCGAGATGGTGTCGTCCAGATCTTCGAGCGTCACCACACGCAAGCGCAGCGAAGCGGTCGGATCGACCTTGAGCACATGCTTGACTTCGAATTCGTCGCGATAGGCGGCCGTGACCTCGCCCGCGTCGAGCGCCTTGAGGAGCGCATCCCAGCTCGGGTAGCTGATCACCTTGGCATGCGGGAAATTGCTCACCACATAGGTCGCATACGACGAGTTCGTCACCACGCCGATCGTGCCGTCATAGACGCGCACCACGTCAGGCACGGCGCGGCCGCGCGCGAGCTGCGCGAACTTCACGCGGTTGAGCAGCAAGGCGCGATGCAAACGGATGTACGGCGTGCTGAAGCTGACCACTTGCGCGCGTGAAAGCGTGCGCGAGAGTTTGCTGATCGCCATGTCGGCGTCGCCGTTCGCGAGCAGGCTGACCACGCTGTCGAAGGTTTTGGCGTCGCGATTGAAGCGCACTTTCACGCCGAGCTTCGCGGCGATTTCCTTGGCCATATCGATATCGATGCCGACCAGTTGACCGTGCTGCTGTTCGAAAAACGGCGGCTGATCGACGCCGAGCACCGCAACCACGAGTTCGCCGCGCGTCACGATGCGTGCGAATTCCGGCGCGAGCACCCGGCCGTCGGGCATCCGCACGAGTCCGGTCGAGGTGGTCGGCAAGGCCGCGACTCCGCTCACCGCCACCTGAGGCGGCTGAGCGGCGGCGGACGCCGTGGACGCCGCCCAGGCCGGCGCGGCAACCAGCGTCAAACCGGCCGCGAGCGCCGAACTCCAGCGGGACAGCCCGCGTAGCGCACGCGTTACGCGCGAACCGCACGACGGCTGCGAAGAAGCAAAGAAAGACGGAAACGACATCTCGTGTACCGGGATTAATTGGTGGAGGAATCGGAGGCGGGCGATGCAGCACTCATCTGGTTATCGGCCGGCGCGGCGAATGGCGTAGGGGGCGGCGCAGGTATCGCAGCCGGTACGGCGCTCATGGCAACCGCCGCAGGCGCCGCAGGCGGTGCCACGAAACGCGCGCCGATCTCGAAACCAAGCGCGAACAGCAGCAGGCACAACAGCAGCGCGCAGCCGAGTGCGATGGTCACCATCCGCGAGGTCATCGAAAAAACGTATTGCATGCTGTGTCGTCCTCAGGGAACCAAGGTTGTGAACTGCGCCGGCGCGACGATCGAAATCACCCCGCCCCATGCGCACATCAATTTGGAAGAATTCTGCAAGGCCGGCATGTTGCCGATCAGGACGGTCGGCGAGCCTGGCACCCACGGCGCCACCGTCATCGGCACACAGGGCATCGGGGTCAACGCACCGAGCGCGGCCGCGGTCGCGGCGGCCACCACCGGATTGCCCATGCACGTGCAGGTGCCAAATGGCATCACGTTGACCATCGGCGCGTGATCCATCACGGTGGCGGCCGGCGCGCCGGCCAGCACGCCCGTGGTCGGCAGCACGTTCAGCGTCCCGGGCGCGGCGCCGAAACTGCACTGGATCGTCGTGCCCATGGTGACCAGAATGCCCATGCGTCAGCCTCTCATCCATTTTTCGAGCTGCTTGACCATGCGTGGCGGACCATCGGCGCGCGTGGCCGCCGAGGCTGCCGGACTCTGCCAGGCGCCGAGCGGCTTGCCGTCCGCATAGCGGCGCTCGGCGCTCACCTGGCCGTCCGGCGCAAAGCGGCGCACCGTGCCGTGCAGCAGGTCGAGGCGATACGGCGAGCTTTGCACCAGCGTGCCGTCGGCGGCGTAATCGCGCGTCTCGCCTTCGAGCAGACCGTTGCGGTAGCTGGCGCGCCGCACCACTACGCCGTCGTGCAGAAACACCGCTTCGCGCGAGAGCTTGCCGGCCTCGTAGTTCAGACGCGAGGTCACGAGACCGGACGGCGCATAGGTCACGCTCTCACCCTGCAGCACGCCCATCGCGTATTGACGGCGCGCGCTGGCCCGGCCGTTCGCGTAAAGCGTCGTGGGGCCGTGCAGCACGCCCGCCTCATAGGCCGAATCCTGAATCAGCACGCCTTGCTCGTCGAACACGCGCAGCGGGCCGCACAGCTTGCCGGCCACGTAATGCGCCTGAAACACGCGCACGCCGCCCGCACCGTAGCGCAGCGCTTCGCCATGCGGCACGCCGTCCAGCAGCGAGGTGCGGGCGATGCACTGGCCCACCGCGTCGTGCTCGTCCACGATCGTGGGCACACTCGCAGCCGCGCCCGCGCTCACGCCGTCGGCTTGAGGCGCGGCGGAGAGTGGCGCGAGTGGGGAGAGTTCGGTCATGGCGGGCATCGATGGAAGTGGGTCGGTCAGTTCGCCTTGATCAGGCCGCCCTTGAGCGTCAGCATCGCGCCGCCGTCCACGGTCTGCATGGCCGATGCCTTGCTCTGGATTTCCACGCCTTCATTGCTGAGCGTGGTGCCGGCCTTGTTGCCGAGCGTCGTGCCCGCCTGGTTGGTCAGCGACGTCCCAGCCTGACTGCCCAGCGAGGTGCCCGCCTTGATGCTGATGGAACCGCTCACGTCGATCACCAGATTGCCGCTGATCTTCAGCGTGTAGTCGCCCGTGGTGGTGTGCTTGAAGGTGGTGTGGCTGGTGTGCGTCTCGTCGCCGGTGACATCCACGGCGCGGGTGCCCTTGACGGTATGCGTCTCGTTGCCGGTCTCCACTGTGAGCGAGCGGTTGCCCTTCTTGACGAGGTGCGTCTCGTCGCCCGCGATGACGGTCGTGCTCAGCGCGTTTTCGATCGCGACATTCATGTCCTTCTGCGCGTGGAAGTACAGCTCCTCGCTGTTGAGCTTGTCCTCCATGCGGATTTCGTTGCCCGCCGTGCCGCTTTTGGACGAACGCGAACGCATCACGCTTTGCGTCTGCGAAGCCGGCAAGCCGACCGGCGGCGACATCTGGCCGTTGTAGACGCTGCCGGTCACGAGCGGCCGGTCGGGATCACCGTCGACGTAGCTGACCACCACTTCCTGGCCGACTCGCGGCAGGAACAAATGCCCCCAGCCCGCCCCCGCCGATGCCTGCGCGACACGCACCCAGCACGAACTGTTCTGGTCGGCGGCGCTCACGCGATCCCAATGGAATTTCACCTTGATGCGGCCGAGCGAATCGGTCCAGATTTCCTCGCCCGACGAGCCGGTGACGATCGCCGTATGGGTGCCCGCCACCACCGGCCGCGGCGTGACGCGCGGCGCCCGGAACGCGACCGCTGCGGGGAACACGTCGGCATCGTTGTCGTACTGTCCGTCCGACGCGCGATGCTCCACGCGGCGCACCACGTAGGACACATTGAATGCGCTGTTTGCGTGGCCCGCGAGGCTCACCTGGGTGCCGGCCACGAGCGCGTAGCAGGCGCTCGTGGCCCGCCCGGTCTGCTGGTCCATCTGCTGCGCGGCGAGCTGCAGCGTGGCCGCGCGCTCGCCGTCCGCGGCCGCCGCATAGCGGCCAGGAAAGGCATAGCGGATGCCGCTCGCGCCATGCGTTTCCGCGGAGGTCTGCGCGCTCAGCGTGCTCGCGCTTTTGTAGTCGTAATCGCCGACCACATAGGTTGCCGCTACGAGCCCCGTCGACATCTCGAAGCTGCTCACGCGCTCGCTCGCGTCATGTCCGACAGAATCGCCGGAAAACCGCAGCGTCGGGACAGCGCCGGGCTGGTGTGCCGACGGACTATCCGCGAGCACCATGGTGTGCGCGCCGTTCGCGAAGGTGAAGAAGTAAAAGATGCCCTCCTCTTCCATCAGCCGCGAGATGAATTGCAACGCGCTTTCGTCGTATTGCACGCAATATTCGCGCTCCGTATAGCTGCCGGTCACGCGCGATTGGACCGCGATGTTGAACGTGGACAACACCTGCTGAACGATGGCGAGCGCGGTCATGTTCTGAAAGATCGCGCGGTCGCTGCCGAGCGAGAGCAACCAGAGCCGCGGCGCGAGTTCCGCCGAGTAATAGCCGTACTGCGCGTTCGCGCCGACCTGCGCGAAGCGCGTGACGATGCCGTTGAAATAGCGCGGCGCCGCGGCCGGCCCCTCGATCGTCACCGTCGCGTTCTGCCCGATGATGGTCTGCGCATCGAGCGCCGGGTTCGCCGAGCGCATGCGCAGGTTGAAGCGAAACGGCGCCGAGATCGCCTCGTGTCCGCCGAAGCCGTCGAGCAATAGCACGTCGGCGCCGAACGGCGAAGTAATCGAGAGCAGGCAGCCGGTTTGCGTCACAGCCACGTTACTGGTCTCCCCGCGGCGCGAACCGGAATGTCACGCCGCCGGCCGGGTCGAAACCGAGATGCACACCGCCGAACGGTTCAGCGACGGAAATGCGCTCGAGCACCTCGCGCGCCAGTTCCGGCAATACGGATTGCGTGAGGATGTGATCGACGTTGCGCGCGCCGCTGTCGACTTCCTTGCAGCGCTCGGTGATCGTGCTGCCGAACGCATCGTCCCAGGTCAGCGGCGCGTGATGATTGTGCTCGAAGCGGGCGGCGAGCCGCGCGAGCTTCAGGTTGACGATCGAGGTGATCTGCGCGTCGCCGAGGTGGTAGTACGGCACCAGCACGAGACGGCCCAGAAACGCCGGACTGAACTGCCTGAGCAGAGCCGGGCGCAGACGCTCGATCAACTCGGCCGGCGGCGGGCGGCGGCCGCCCTGGCTGGCTTCGGTGATCACGTCCTGCGCGGCATTCGAAGTCAGCAGGATCAGCGTGTTGCGGAAGTCGATCGGCACGCCTTCGCCGTCTTCCATCACGCCTTTGTCGAACACCTGGAAGAACAGCTCCAGCACGTCCGGATGCGCCTTTTCCATTTCATCGAGCAGCACGACGCTATACGGGCGGCGCCGCACGGCTTCGGTCAGCACGCCGCCGCGCCCATAGCCGATATAACCCGGCGGCGCGCCCTTGAGTCCCGAAACGCTATGCGCTTCCTGGAACTCCGACATGTTCACGGTAATCATGTTGCGCTCGCCGCCATACAGCGTGTCGGCCAGCGCCGCGGCGGTCTCGGTCTTGCCGACCCCGCTCGGTCCGATCAGCAGGAACACGCCGACCGGTTTGCCCGGATCGTCGAGATCCGCGCGGAAGGTGCGCACACGCCGCGCAATCGCATCGAGCGCTTCGTCCTGGCCGACCACGCGCTCCGCGAGCTTGTCGTGCAGATACAGCACCGTGTGCAATTCGTCGGCGAGCATGCTGCCGACCGGGATGCCGGTCCAGCCGGAGATGACCTTGGCGACCATTTCCGAGTCTACGCACACCGGCACCATCGGCTCATCGCTGCGCACGGCTTCGAGGCCTTTTTCCAGTCTGCCGAGATTCGCGGCGAGCGAGGCGCTGTCATCTTCGTCCATGGACAGTTCGGTGCCCGCCACATGCTGTGCGATCTTGGCGCGCCACGCGAGAATCTCGCCGACCGCGTGCCGTTCCGTCGCCAGCTTGTCACTCATGCGCGCGTGCTGCGTGCGCTGGTCTTCGAGCTGGCGTGCGAGCGTGGCGATCGCTTCGGCGCGCTCGGCGCCCGTCGCCGCTTCGTGACGCAGAATGCGCAACTGGTTTTCGGCGGCGTCGATGGCCCGTCCCAGTGACTCGATCTCTTCGGGCACACCGTTCTGCCCGATCGCGACTCGGGCGCAGGCCGTGTCGAGCACGCTGATTGCCTTGTCCGGCAATTGGCGCCCGGAGATATAGCGCTGCGAAAGTTTGACCGCGTCGCGCACCGCTTCATCGAGAATCTCGACACCGTGATGCGCGGACAGCTTCGCCACCATGCCGCGCAGCATCTCGATCGCGACCGCTTCGGCCGGCTCTTCGACCTTGACCACCTGGAAGCGCCGCGCGAGCGCCGGGTCGCGTTCCACATACTTCTTGTATTCGGCCCAGGTGGTGGCCGCGATCGTGCGCAACTCGCCGCGCGCGAGCGCCGGCTTCAGCAGATTGGCCGCGTCGCCCTGTCCTTCGCTGCCGCCCGCGCCGATCAACTGATGCGCTTCGTCGATGAACAGAATCACCGGCACCGGCGAAGCCTTCACCTCGGCGATCACCGACTTGAGACGGTTTTCAAACTCGCCCTTCACGCCGGCGCCGGCCTGCAGCAACGCCAGGTCAAGCGAGCGCACCGAGACGTTGACGAGCGCGGGCGGCACTTGACCCAGCACGATCCGCTGCGCGAAACCCTCGACGACCGCCGTTTTGCCCACGCCCGCTTCGCCCGTGAGAATCGGGTTGTTCTGGCGACGGCGCAACAGCACGTCGATCAGTTGACGGATTTCCGCGTCGCGTCCGTAGATTGGATCGATCGCGCCCGAGCGTGCTTGCGCGGTGAGGTCGATCGTGTATTGCGCGAGCGCGGACGCGCGGCCGCCGTTGTTCAGATCGGCGGACGGCATCGCCGAAGACTGGGCCGCTCCGGCCGGTGCCTTCGACGCGCCGGCGCCAGTCGCCACGCTGCCTTCGGACGATCCCGCGAGAATATCGGATAGTCCATCACGCAGCGCGCCACGCGCGATCTTGAGCAAGGCCGGCGCCGAGTCCATCAGCATGCCGCGCAGGCTGTCCACCTCCAGCAGCGCCAGCACCAGCGTGCCCGAGCGGATCTGCTGCTCGCCGAGCAGCATCGAACTGAGCAGCCACGCTTCCTGGAAGAGCGGCGAAAAGTTCGGCGACAACGCCGGCGTGCGGCCATTGCCGCGCTTGAAATGGTCCACGGCGTTCTGCAACTGCGCGGTGAGATCGGCGGCGCGGATTTCAAAGCGTTCGAGAATCGCTTTCAGATCCGGTGCATCCGATTCGATCAACTGCAACAGCAGATGCTCGATGTCCACGTTGTAATGCGTGTGCCGCACGCACAGTTGCGCGGCCTGTTCCATTGCCAGTTTGCAGACCGGGTCGAGCCGGCTCAGCAAGGTTCGAATGTCGATATCCATGGGGTCTCAGTGGCCTTCGTCTTATCCGCGACCCATGGCCGCGGCCATGGAGTTCGCTGCTGCTCGCGTGTTGGTGTGGGCCGCCGTGGCGGCATGGAGCGGCGCCTCGGCCGTGCGCATCGCCAGCCGGACCGCTTGAGGCCGGGCATTGGCGGCGCGCGAAGTGTCACGCTGGCCGCCCACCCACGAGGTCCAGCCCAGCCGTGCCGCCGCCGCGCCGCCCAGCGTGCCCGCGCTCGCCGGTTTCGCGCGATGCAGCACGAACGACACCTCATGGTCCTGTTGCAGATAACTGCGCACGAGCCACGCCGCGAGTTCGTGCGCGTCGCCGCCCGGCAGAAGCGCGGTGAACAGCGTCTCGGACAGATCGAAGAATTCGATGCGCAGCCCCGCCGACTGACTCCACGTGCGCCGCCCGAGCACCGCGAGTCCGCCGAGTCGCGGTGCGCGCGTGCCGGGACGCGCGAGGCGCAGCGAATCGGCTGCATCGACCGTATGCCAGCCGCCGACGAATTGCGCACCGCGCACCGTCACGCCGAGCCGGTCGGAGAGCAGCGCGAGCAGGCCCGTCATCGAACGCGGCGCGCCGCCGAGCAAGCCGGCATGACGCAGCCACAACGACGCGCCGCGCGGACCACGCGGGCCGCCGTGCAGTCCGAGGTTGCCGAGCGCATCGAGGCACGCGGCAAGTTCGGCGTCGCGCGGCGAGCGGCTCGCCAACGACGGCGCAAGCTTCTGCCGGCTGCGGTAGAGAAACGACAGAAAGCGATGATTGAAGATGTCGAGCAGGTCGCCCATCGCGGTTTCGCGCGCGGCGCGGCGGGCCAGCACCATCTCCGTGAACGGCATCGGCAACGGACCGTTGGCACCGGCGAGCGTCATCACCGGCGTGGTCAGCGTGTAGGTTTCGCGCGGCTCCTGCGCGTCGTTCGCGTGCGGATGACACTGCGCGCTGCGGATATCGCTCGCTTCGAACGCGAGCGAGACGAAGCCGCGCAGACGCACTGCCTCGTCGGTGCCGTCGCCATAGCCGAGTGCGCGCGTCCACGGCTGCGCGCGTTCGAGCAGGTGGATCGCCTGAAACAGGTCGAAGCCTTGCGGCTGCGCGACGAGACGAGCGATCAGAGCGTTTGCTGGCTGCCGGTCATCGGCGCCCATTGCTTCCATGTCTCGTCTCCGCGGCGCACGACCAGCCGCACAAAGGAATTGACCGACGTGTACATCGCGAAGAAACGCGCGAGTACCGCACCCATCAGCAACGGCGAGCCGCCGACGAAGGTATCGGCGTCGAACTCGATGCTGACCTCGGTGCCACGACAGTAACCACGCCAGGCTTCGGTGCCGACGTGCGCGGTGATCGGGCGCGCGTCGATACTACGAATGCCGCGGATCTGTGCCTCTTCGCGTGGACCGTCGGATGCGAACAGCCGCAGCATGTCCTGCAGCTCGCGCCGGCCGGTCGCGCCGCCCACCAGCGAGTGATAGTTGCGCGTCAACAGCGACACCAGCCGCCACAGCGTCGCGCTGTCGAGCGGAGGATTGCGCTGCGAAGTCGGCTCGTACAAACAGCGCGCCCGCGCATTCTGTGAGACGCGCTCCACCAGCATGCGCGCGCCGACCGGCACCTGTTCGGCCAGGCGCCGGTTGGTGCACAGCACGTTGGCATATACCACCGGCGTATCCGGCTGGCCGGTCACGTTGCCGGCGTCGACGAAACCGAGATACAGATCGATGCCCGGCGCGTTGCTGCGCACGCTCTGTTCGCGGCGCGCCGACCAGTACATCGTGTCGGCCGCCGCGCGCGGATCGTCGAGGCGATCCGCCGCTGTAAAACACGGCAAGGTGACGGCGCGATCCTGCGCGGGATCGGAAGCGATCACCGACAGGATCGAATGAATTTCTGTGATCGCTTCGCGCTTCTGGTCCGCGACGAGACGGTACTCGTAATGGCGCCGGTCGATCACGATCGGCTCGCTCGTCTGCGAGAACAGGTTGACGATGGGCGTGCAGCCGAGCCGGAAATGCTGGGCGCCGAGCATGCCGAGTCCGCGCGGAACGCGATCCAGATGCAGGACGATCTCGCAGGTGCGCCCGGTGCCGAGCTTGCCGGCGGGCACGTGCAGATCGAAGAAATGAAACTTGCGCGGAAACGCGAAATACTCCTGCATCAGCGTGTACGCAGGATGCGCGTGCGAAGGCTGCGGCAAGACGGTGTCTTCCGGCGCATAACCGACTTCGCGCCACGCCGAGGGCGGCAGCATCGTGGCCGGTCCTTGCTCGGGACGCACGCCGACATCCGTCACGTTCGCGACCAGCAGTTCATAGAGCGGCATGGTCACGACCCAGTCGCCATGCAGATGCACGCGCAATTGCGTGAGTTCGAGTTCGGAAAAATCGACGCCCGCGTCGCATTCCAGCGTGAGCCGCAGCGTGGAGTCGTCGCCGAATGCAGCGCGGCTGATTCTGAGCGGCCACAACACGGTTTCCCACGCGGTACGAAAGCGGCAGGCATCGCCCGTCTCCGTCATCGCGGCAAGGCCGGTGTGGCGCGGTACGCGAAAGCCTGCCGTCACCTTGCCCTGCGTCGGATCGAGCTCGAACTGCGCGACGGTCATGGACGGCACCGTCTGAATCATCGAGGGGCACACGTTGTCGAGCAGCGCGCTGGCAATTTGCGGCGCGGCCTGGTCGAGGTCGCGATGCACGCGCGCGGCGAGAAACGCGGTCGCCTCGATCAAGCGCTCGGTGTGCGGGTCGAGCGATTCGGTGCCATGCAGCGCGAGGCGCGACGCGACCTTGGGATAACGCTGCGCGAAATCGGAGCCCTGGGTGCGCAAGTACGACAGCTCGCGCTTGTAGTACTGGAGAATGTCTTCGGCGGCCATGTCAGTCTGCGTCCTTCCAGCGTGCATCGGCGCTGCCGCGCGCGCCGCCCTGCAATTCGAAGAAGACGTGTTCGACCGACCGGTTCACGCGCATCTTGCCGTCCACCGTTAGCACGGCGTGGCGCTCGTCGCCGGATGGAAAGTTGAAGTCCACCTTGACGTCGGCCAGTCTCGGCTCGAAGAACGCGATCGCCTGGCGCACGGCGGCGACGATGGCGTCGCGGTCGCGCTGCGAGCGCAGCGACAGATCGGAGAAATCGGGCAGCCCGTAGTCCAGCACGGTTCCGTCGCTCATCGCGAAGGTTTCCATCGTCAGGCTCGAACGCGCATTGAGCAGACGCGACAACTCCCGCGCGACGGATTGCCGAAGCGCGTGCTCGCCTTGCAACCACGCGTCAGCGTCTTCTACAAGACGCTCGAACAGAGGAAGGGGAAAGCCGTTGGCGATTGCCGACATACGCAAAACCGGTTGAACCCTGACAGAGCGAAAACGCCCGCCTCGCGGCGGGCGGCGAAGCGTTACGCAGCGGGGCTGATCGCCTTGTTGGTGGTCAGATCCCAGCCGAACGGCGCGGTGCCGGCCAGCGTCGAATCCGCGTTCTGCTGGGTGTATTGCGAGGTCATCGCCGTGAAGTTGATGGTGAACGAGTCCATCATGCTCGAGCCGCCACCGCTCGTGGTGATGTTCGCAATCATCGCGTTGGTCAGCACGTACTTCATTTGCAGCATGAACTTGCCGCCTTCGTTACGGCCGATCGAGATCGTCGCGTTGCCGAGCTTCGTGCCGGCCGTACAGGCGGCGTACAGCGCGGGCGTCGACTGATCGGTGTCCTTGCTCAGATTGAATTCGCTGAACGACGGACGGCCGAGGGTGCGCTCGGTGTTCGACGTGTCGGGGTTCATCGTGATCGCCACGCTTTGCGAGAACGACGTCAGCTGAATGCCGTCCTTGAAGCCGTCGATCAGCGAGTTGCCCTTGACGTCCTTGAATTGCAGGATGATGGTATCCATAACTTGCCTGAATCAGATAGGTGAATGAAAGCGGTATGACGCGCGCGTGGCGCGCGTCATACATCGACGATTAAGCAGCCGCGCCCGGCAGATCCGCCACGAGGCGGATCGAGGCCGTCAGCTCTTCCATCTGGAAGTGCGGCTTCAGGAAACACGTGGCGCGATACGCACCGGGCTTGCCCGGTACTTCGGTCACGTCCACGCGAGCCTGGCCGAGCGGATAGCGCGCCTTCTGCTCATGCGAGGCCGACGCGTTGATCAGCACGTACCCTGCAATCCAGTTGTTCAGATAGGTCTCGACATCGGCGCGGGTCTGGAAGCTGCCCACTTTGTCGCGCATGATCACCTTGATGTAATGCGCGAAGCGCGACGCGGCCAGCACGAACGGCAGACGCGCGGAAAGTTGCGCGTTGGCGTTGGCTTCGTCCTTGTTGTAGGCCTTCGGCTTGTTGACCGTCTGGCCGCCGAAGAAGGTCGCGAAGTCCGAGCCCTTCGAGTTGACCAGCGCGATAAAGCCGAGATCGCTCAGTTCCTTCTCGCGGCGATCGGTGATCGTGACTTCCGTCGGGCACTTCAGCGTGATGTCGCCTTCATTCGTCTTGTACGCATGCGCCGCAATACCGTCGACCTTGCCGCCGCCTTCCACGCCGCGAATCGCCGTGGCCCAGCTGTACTTTGCGTAGGCGTCGGTAATGCGCAGGCCCAGTTGATAGGCGGAGTTCGCCCACAGGTACTTGCTGTGATCCGTACCGTCGACGTCCTCTTCGAAACCGAACGATTCGACCGGGTTGGTCTTCGCGCCGTACGGCAGACGCGCCGCGTAGCTCGGCAACACGAGCGACACGTAACGCGAGTCTTCCGATTCGCGGAAGCTGCGCCAGGCGGCCAGTTCAGCGCTTTCAAACGTCTTCGACAAGTCGCGCGCGACGCCGAGTTCAGTGTACGACTTCAGGTCGAACAGGCTCGGTGCGGCAGCGGCGATGAACGGCGCATGCGCCGCGGCGGCCACGCGCGAGATGCGCTCGAGCAACGCCATGTCTTGCGGATGACGGCCGAACGAATAGTCGCCGACCAGCAGCGAGAACGGGTGGCCGCCGAATGTGCCGTACTCTTCTTCGTAGATCTTCTTGAACAGCACGCTCATGTCGTGGTCGACAGCCGTCTCGAGGTCCTTGTGCAGTTCCTTCTTCGTGACGTTGAGCAGTCGCAGCTTCAGGTTCGTACCGGTCTCGGTGCCGAACACCATGTCGTGCAGGCCGTACCACGACGCTTCCAATCCCTGATAGGCCGAGTCATGCATGATCGCGTTGAGCTGGTCGGTCAGCAGCTTGTCGATTTCGGCGACGCGTTCGTTGATCATTGCCACGACGCCCTTGTCCGGGCTCGTGCGCATGCCTTCGTCGAGAATCTGCGAGGCGAGCTGGCCGATGAGCTTTCTCGCGTAGCCGCCTTGCGACGGCTCGACGGCCATGTTGCCTTCCTGAACGATGCGCTCGAGCAGGCTCAGCTCGGCGACTTGCGTGCCGGCGTGTGCGCCCGCGGCTTCGGCGGAGATATTCGTTTCCATCTGGGTCAGTCCTGAGAGGAGTGTCGCTTCAGCGACGCTGAAAATTGGCCGTCACTCGGACGGGGTGTCTTCCGTCGTCGGTGTGACTGCGCTTGCCTGGGCCGCCGTGGCCGCCGGCGCATCGCCGACGTAGGCCTGGCTCTTCAGCTTCTTCAGTTCTTCCGAGTTCTGAACGATGCGCTCCAGCATCGAATCGAGTTCGTCGTTGCCATCGAGCTTGGCAAGCAGATCGCGCAATTGCTGACGCGCTTCGAGCAGCTTGGCCAAACGCGGCACCTGACGCACGAGGCTTTCCGGATGAAAGTCGGCGAACTGCTGAAACTTCAGCTCGACCTTCAGATTACCTTCGCCTTTCATCGTGTCCGGCACCGACAGCTCGAGGCGCGGTTCGATCTTGCCCATGATCTCGTCGAAGTTGTCGCGGTCGACATCGACAAAGCGGCGCTCTTTCAGCTTAGGCAGCGGCGTGGCCGGGTGGCCGGAAAGATCGGCCATCAGCCCGACGACCATCGGCAATTCACGCTTCTCGATAGCGCCGCCGAGTTCGACGTCGTACGTGATCTGAACGCGAGGCGGACGATTGCGGCCGACCCATTTCTGCAAACTATTGGACATGAACATCCCCGAGATAAAGAGAACTCGAATTACGTTTTGACAAGGCGTCCAGAAGCACGCCCCTGACTCGATTCAGGTGCAACACATAGCGGGGATAAGTTGTAAAGCGAAGGACTCGCACTACGTCCTTAGGGTAATACCGAATACGCGCATTACTTCGGACTGCGCCCTACTGGTCCGCCCGTTGCCGTGTATCCGGTATGGTTGCAAGTCGATGCGAATCCCCGTCACGCATCAGCTCACGAATAGCAAATAAATTAAAAAAGTCCGGGAGGTTTATGACACGCGTTGGTCACGCGCGCGACATTTTCCTTTTGTCTGATGTTAGGCCTGGTTTATTTTTGATTACCAATTTTTTCCGATACTTAACTTTTTTTGATAACCGCCGCAAATAGCGCTGCAGTGGCGACGTATCGAGTCTCTCTCAGGCTGTTTGACTGAGAGCGCCAATTCTAAAGAGAAATTTTTAGGATTCAAGGAGAATTTATTCCCGCTTATCACACCGTCTCCCCCCTGTTTTCGGCACGGCGCGCGAATCCTGAAGGCCTGGAGTGCTAATCATTTTCGGCACGGCCGTTCTGAAAAAAGCGAGCGAGCCGACGTCTATGCACTTGCTGTTTATCAGAAAGCCAGTGGCGTCGATTCGACCGGCAAGGCTGCGGTGGCTAGCATTGCTAGCGTCACGGCGGCGTCTGGGAATCACGCGGTGCTGGCGCGTGCGGGGTTGCGCTTCAAGTTCTGAGGATGAGAGTTGGGACCGGCGGGGATATAGCGCTCTCCGCCTTCCCCGCGTGAGATGATGGACACTTCATCGAGATATAGGCGTCTGTTCGAGACCAGACGCGCCCACAACGCAATGAGGCGGAATCTGCCGGATCGCGCTTTCACCGGCGGGCGCACCTGTCAGCAGATGAACCGCCAGGTCGAATGTCGTGGACCGGCGCGTCAGCACCAAGCAGGTCACTTCGCTCTGCAATGCACGCGTGGCATGCCAACAGCGCGGCCGCATGCAGATTCCTTCGCCGACCGGCACTTCGAATGCCGCCAGTGAATCGAGGTCGGGGTGTCCATCCGAAGTACACGTCGCGACGATCTGAACGATTGGCCCCGTAAGCGGCACGACGGCCTGCTCGGTCAGCCGATGCGCTTCGAGTCTCGCCACCTTGGGTTGACGATCGCGATATCTGACCCAAAGAATCTCCGGATCTCCAGACACGCCAGCATCGAACAAATGCTCGCGCCAGAAATCGGAAGACGGGCTGCTGAACGATGGCGCCGCGCCATCCTCCGGGAACGGTTTGCCCAACATCCGGCCATAGGGGGCGAACGCGTCGGGGACAAGCGGCTGAACGGAAAGCGATGCGGTAACCGACATGTAATAACACTCGTTGATGATCGAAGGAAAAGACGCCCACTGCGGCGCTTATTGACGCGACAGCGCTTCGTCGGTATCTGGAAAGAGCGCTATATCCGGCCCGTACTCGAGGCTAAACTCCCGCATGACTTTCAACGCAAGATGCGTGATCGACTCGCATAGCAAACTATCGGGACTTCGGCGGAAGGATGCGAAGAGCGGAAGTTCCGGGACTCGATGCGTCACTTTCAGCAGTTGCAGATGACCCGACTCCAGTTCTCGCGTCACGAAAGCTGTCGGCAGAACCGCGATACCGAAGCCGTCGAGCACAAGCCGGATGATCGCCGCGACCGACGACACGCAATTGATCTGCACGCGCGGTTCGCCAGCGGCTGCGAACAACCCTGCAACGAACACATGTGGCGACGAATGGCGAGCAAAACTCACGATCGGAAAGCTCGCCAGTTCGACTTCCGATAGCGCTTCCGCCGACAGATTCAGCGACGGACTCGCCACCCATCGCATGGGCAATGCGCCGAGCGAAACATTTTCCGAGTCGGCTCCGGCGACCGCCGTGCTCAGGAAGGCGATATCCACATTCCCATTGACCAGTTGCACGGAAAGGTTCGTCGAGGTGTCGCAGGTCAGTTCGATCGTCAGGTTCGGGTATTCATCGCGCACTCTGCGCAGCAACTCGGGTAGCCATGTGTGCACGACTGATTCGATCACGCCGACCCGTAACAACCCGCTCACGTCCGAGCGGTCGCTCACGCTCGCGAGCATGTCGTTAGTGAGTTTGAGAATCTGCTCGGCAAAGACCAGCGCTTTGGTGCCTTCCTGCGTCAGCTTGACGTCGCGCGGGCCCCGATCGAATAGACGCACGCCGAATTCCTGCTCGAGCGCGGATATCCGACTGGAGATTGCGGCTTGGGTCGCGTGCAAGCGTTCCGCGGTCAAACGAAAATTGCGGAGCTTGGCGAGCCATACAAAGGTTTCCAGAAAGCGAACGTTCATCAGATACTCAGTGTAGTTACCGGACCTACCGACACATTCGACATACCACGCGGCATCAACCGAACTTCCTGAGCGCGCCAACGGAGTTTAGCGCTGCAAAATCGCTCGCGTGACAATAAAAACTGGCCGCCTGCGTCAACTTTTCGTTGTGACCGTTCCCGCTCAATCGCTGAGGTCAATCACGGGTAATCCCGCAGACCATCAAGTTTTATCTATTGCCGGTCAATAGAAAAAATCGTTGGACGGAAGAATTTGGCGTTCGAATACTGGCTTCACTGAAAAAACGGAGCCGCGTCATGTCACTCTCTTTCGACAAATTCAACCTGACACTGAAGGTCACCGCCGTGACGCTGCTGCTGACCAGCGGCGGCAGCTTCGCCGCGGAACCTGTCGTGGTTCTTATCGGCCATGCCGCTCCGTTGACCGGGCAACTCGCTCATATGGGCAAGGATAGCGAAAACGCCGCGCGACTCGCCATCGACGAGATCAACAGCCAGCATCCGGTCATTGGCGGCAAGCCGGTCCGTTTACAACTCGACGCCCAGGACGACGCCGCCGATCCGCGCACCGGCACGCAGGTCGCGCAAAAGCTCGTCGACGACGGCGTGGTAGCTGTGGTTGGCGATATTAATTCTGGCGTGTCGATTCCCGCGTCGAAGATCTATAGCGAGGCCAGTCTCGTTCAGATTTCACAGGGCTCGACCAATCCCGCCTACACGTTGCAAGGCTTCAAGACGACCTTCCGTGTCGTCGCAACGGACACATTGCAGGGACCGGCGCTGGCCCACTACGCGATCGATTCGATGCACGCCAAGCGGATTGCCATCGTCGACGATTCCACCGCGTACGGTCAGGGTCTTGCCGATGCCTTCGAGAAAGCCGCAAAGGCGCGAGGCGCGACGATCGTGACGCACGAATCGACCAACGACAAAGCTGTCGATTTCCGTGCGATTCTCACGAAAATCAAAGGAATGAAGCCGGACGCAATCATGTACGGCGGCTCCGATGCGACTGCCGGCCCGCTAGTGAAGCAGGCCGCGAACCTGGGCATTGCTGCAAAAGTACTTGGAGGCGACGGCGCGTGTACGGACAGCATGATCCAGCTCGCCGGTAGTGCGATCGGCAACGTGACGTGTTCTGAAGCTGGCCTCGCCTTGTCGAAGATGCCCAAGGGTCAGGAATTCGACAAACGCTATGTGGCACGTTTCGGGACGACGATAGATGCCTATGCGCCATTTACCTACGACGCCGTCTACGTGATCTACGACGCCATGAAGCGCGCGAATTCGGCCGAGCGGGCAAAAATTCTAGCGGCGATGCCCTCCACCAGCTATGAAGGCGTAATTGGACGCATCGCGTTCGACCCGCATGGCGACCTCCGCGACGCCGCGATCACGATCTATCAGTTCAAGGACCGAAAGAAAACCGTGATGGATGTCGTTCGGATGTGATTGCGGCCTAGTGGCTGCAAACTGAAGCCGCGTTTCACCGATTTCCTTGGTATGGGTTGAAGGACCGCGGGAATACGAGTCGATCATCAGTTCGTCCAATGTCGCTCGTAACGCAAGGATCATCAGGGATTTTCCAGACGACTGTTAGCGGTTGCTCGAGGCGTATTCACGGTGCTCGCTTTCGCCAGATAATGCCTCGACCTCGCAACGGCGGCACAGCGCTGCCCGGCAAGAAACGGCGGGCAGACGGCGAAGGGCGAATGCGAGCGCACAACCGAAGGCAGTCCCGGATGACGATCCGACTCATACAAGCGACACGAGAACGGCCATTGTCTGAGTTGCAGGTGACACTCGAACATCCGTAACTGGCCCCGGTGCCGCCTCATGCACTGGACGCTCGCGGCCGCTTCCGGCGCCGAAATCCCTACGAGCCGACCCCCGTGTCATTCCGGCTTGCAGCAGTGACCCCCGCCTGGCAAACGACAGAGACATCCGGTTCAGTCTATCGAAGTCGCACCTCGACAAACTGAACCGCGATTGCACGTTGCGTCGTTATTTCACGTTCACGATCGGTGCCGGAAACCACTGACCTTGCTGGACCTCGTCTTTCGGCACATAAGTACGGAAGTTCAATGAGAATCCCTTGCCATCCGGCGTAGGCAGCCAGTTGCCTTGCGGCACATTTTTCGGTCGAACGGGTGCGAGCCAGATACTCGTGCTTCCATCCGAATTTGCCTTCAGATGCGATACATTGTTCAGGTTATACCGATGCAGCGCGTTGGACACCACGCGATAATCCGGCACGCTATACAACGTGATGGACCAGAATCCATTGACATGTGCATCCGGCCTTTCACCCTTCGGAAAACGGATCTCGTAGGTCTTGCTACCGTCGAGGGGATGGTTATCGCTATCGTTTAGGCCGACAAAGTAGATTGCTTCACTGATGACATTGGCCCACAGGCCACCGTAGTTGACGATGTCACGTGCCACGTAATCATTGCCGAACTTGCCCGCGACATAAGTGACCGACCAGCCGCCCTTCTGCGTCCCAAATCCTTTGGCATGCTGTAAGAAGCCCGGAACCGCCTTTGCCTTGACGACCTCGTTCACCCGCTTGCGTGCCGCGTCACTGCTCTTCGCATAGTTAGCGACGTTGATTGCCGACGCCTGAAATGCGGCGGCCTTCGGCATGGCGTCAGGATACGTGGCCAGTGCTTCGCTCACGTGATCGAAGATCTCGGCTCCAATGGGCGCGGCCGGCGTGAAGGACGGCACGGGAAAAGGCGCGTCGATCTTTGCGTCCGGCGACGCAACGACAGTGAACTGATGTTGCAACTTCACGGCCGTTTTTGGCGAGCCTTTGAGTTCCACTCGCGCCAGCAATTTGGCCTTCGCCGACGGCAATTCGATCTTGACCGCGTCAGGCGGCACCGGCGGATTGGTACCCTTGATCACGAGCGCAAACTTGCCATACGGATGATCGGGATATGTGCGCTCATTGATGTTGGTAATGACTTCGCCCCACCCGTCTAGCAACTGCGCCGTGTAGTAGCGGCCCGTCACTTTGGGCACGTTCAGGATGACTGCGTGATCCGGATCGGCCGCCAGCCAGGCTTCCAGATAAGCCACGTCGAGATTCGGATTGACAAACTGGGCCGAGCCAAGCGGATTGTATTTAATTTTGTTGTAACCCGCCTTCTCGACGTTGATGTCGTAATTCTCCTGCTGCAACACCAGATAGCGCCCATACAGATAATTCCATGCGGCCACGATCTGTTCATCAGTCGGGGCGCTCGCATTCGCAGTCGTGCTTGCGGCCGGTGCCTGACTTCTACCCGGCGAACTGCAGGCCGCCACGCCCATGCCAATCAAACCTGCTGCAATTACGGAGAACGTCAATCTCGTCGCATTGGTAGTGCTTAGCATTGAACTAGTCCTCTTCTGGATGGATGACGGAAAGCTTACATTGATTAAGAAAATCTTGATAGAGTGTCACGGCAGTGAGTGCCGATATCCAGATCACACTATGCGACTCAGCTAAATTCGCAAAAACATCAAGCTGCGGGCGGGATCGGTGTTAATTGAACGACAGTGTTCTTTGCACTGCTTTCATGATGGATAACGCAACGGTGATAAGGGGTGCCCATCGAGCTTCAGTGCTGATCCGGCAATGCTACGAGTCCCCGTAATCCGAAGGGCGGCTTGCCGTTAGCTGCGGACATGACGACGCCTGGCCTGGCGTTCCAACATTCTCAACGAGGAGTCAATGTGAATCTGAGGCATATGATCGTGGGCTTAGGTGTGGGTGTGGGCGTTTCAACGATGTGTGTGGCGGCTGCAGCGCCGCCCTCTGTTGCGCAGTCCGCGTCCGAAATCCTTGGGACGCCCACCGGCACGGTGATGACCAAAGAGTATGTCGCTACGGTTGGCCGGTTCGCCTATCTCTGGGGCTGGGCGCTGGTGAATAACTACAACCGCTCGCTTGCCGTGAAAGACCTGCCGGAACCCGGCCGGATAGGCGGTGTGATTCCCGGTTCGCCGCACAACCAGGTTTCCATGCTGACTGATTACATTGATTCGGCCGAGAATTTTGTCACGTGTCCCAATCAGGATACGGTGTATGGCGCGGGATTTATGGAACTCGACAAAACCCCCGTCATTATCCAGGTTCCGGATTTCGGCAAACGCTTTTATACCTATCAGCTCTCCGACGCGAGAACTGATTCATTCGGCGAAATCGGCACGCAATACAGAACAAAGCCCGGGCTCCATTTACTGGTTGGCCCCGAATGGAAAGGGAATGTCCCGAAAGGGATTGTCGCGGTTCACCGTGCACCCACCAATCTCGTGGCCATATTTCCCCGGGTTTTTCAGGACGACACACCCGAAGACAAAGCAGCAATTCAACCTCTGTTAAGTCAGGTCATGGTGTATCCATTAAGCGAATACACCGGGAAGATGAAGATCAAAAACTGGAAGAGCACCCCCTCTTTCCCGCCGCCGGCTACCGACGGCAAGGGCGAAGTGAAGTGGGTCATCCCGGACAAGTTCTTCGACGAGCTTCCTCTGGTCATGAAGATGGTACCGCCTCGGCCCGGCGAGCAAGCGCTCTACGCGACGATCCAGTCTGTGCTGGACGCTGCGGCAAAAGACCCGCAAATCAAGGCAATGTTGAACGAGACGGCGGCGGCCTCGGAGGCCGATCTGATCAGCCCGCTCTTCGAATTTCGCAACAACGGCCGGCCGGTAGGCAACGGCTGGACGTCTCCGCCCAACGGGGCGCGCTGGGGTACCGACTACCTGTCGCGCACGGCATCGGCAAAGTCGAATATGTACGACAACGCGCCGCAGGAAACCCGCTATATCTATACGGACTTTGACGCGAGCGGACAACGCCTGGCGGGGGCGAATCGCTACACGGTGACATTTCCGAAGGGACAGTTGCCTCCGGTAAACGGATTCTGGTCATTGACGGTCTATAACAAGGAGCATCTGTTCGAGGCGAACAGATTGAACCGCTTTTCGCTCGGCACGAAGAGCAAATCACTGAAGTACAACGACGACGGCTCGCTCACGCTCTATTTCCAGAACGACTCGCCTGGCGAAGACAAGGAATCGAACTGGGTTCCTGCGCCGAAGGACGTGTTCTCGCTGTACATCCGCGCCTACTGGCCCAAGGCCGCCATACTGGATGGATCGTGGACGCCGCCACCGGTGGTACGCGCGAAGCGAGGTTCACGGGGCGCGTCGGCGCCTCGTGAACTTGTTGAACGTCCGCTTCCGGTCGCGAAGGTTGACTGTCTGCTCATGGCCGCCTTGGACGCGCGATCAGTTATCGCTCCGCCTGTTGCTCTCTCCGATGTCGAATCAGCACTGCCGCTAGCCGGACAATGATTGTCGCTAAAACGAAGATCATAACGAGTAACGCGCCGCGCAATGCGCTTTCTTCGCCCTCAGAACCGATGACGCCAAATAGATCGAACACTAGCGTCAGCGCAGCCCATACGGCATCACTACTGCCCCGAATCCGCTGCCTACGAGCGTCGAGAGCTTCTGGCCGTTGAGTGCAAAAGTACAGTGCCCTGGCATACCGATCCTTTGAGCCTGTGAGTGCCGTAAATTATGACAAATTGCGCGGTTTGCGCATTTGGTGTGTCGCGGTGCGCGAGAATATGCAGGGCGCATTGATAATCTACCGGCTACGAGACCACGCGACTCGATAGAATCGGCCTGAGGCGCCTTTCCAATGGCCGTTTTCGGGAGATGCAAAGGACCGGGGCGGGCCGTGAGCGGTAGGTCGCCCCCAAGGGCGCGGGCACTCAGACGCTGCCGGTAATTACAGGCCCGGGTGTGAGCATGAACGGTTTCTCGCTATCCATGGCGGGCGTCTGCTGACGAGCGGGCGGGGCGCGGCCATCCTGTACGGGAGCGGCGTTCTCAAGCAGTCCGGCTGACTATCGTGCGTACCAAACTTATGTGGGAAAACTAAAGTAATGAAGAAGACGAAAATTTCGATCATTCTGTTTGCGTTGACCCTGCTTAGCCCGCTGGCGTATGCGAGCCTGGCTACAGGCGCTCACGAGTTCAAGAACGATGTCAAGACGGCAGGAAAGAAGAGCGGCCACGCTGCGCGCGATGCCGCGCACGCGGTCGGCCACGGTACGAAGAAGGCCGGTCATGCCGTTGCCGATGCAACAAGGCACGGCTATCACGCGACGAAAAAATTCGTGACAGGGCACGGATAAAAGTCGCTTCGCGGCAACTGAGCCGGTGACTGCGGAGGCGGCCACAACCGCCAGCTTCCGTGGCATTAGGGGCCCTGCGGCTACGTCTGGTGGGGTTGGGTGCCCTGCAGTTGGTTGTGGCGGCGTCATCGGCAAAAGCCGACCCTCACCAGACCTTCGATTCCGCCGATAGCGATCGTTCAAAATCCTCTCGCGGGTCCCTTCCCCGTCTGGCGCTGTCCATCCCGGCTGACATAACTCACATCTGATTCTGGCGCTGGCATGCTCGCAGGATCTGGTTAACCGCATATGCGGCTCTCACGTTCTGCATATTCTGCAAAACACACACGTGATACGACTTTTCGCGCGGCAAGAGCAGCGCGCCGTTTCTGTAGAGCGCTTCGCACGAGCGTCTGATCACGTTTGCCGCAATGTTGCTTTGGCTGTTCGCCAGCGATTGCAGGATGCATTGATCGTAGTCTGGATTTTCGGTGCCCAGCGCCAGCGCCGAGAGCGGCGAGGCGAGCGTGATCGAGAGAAGCAGATAGGCGAGGTTGCGCATGATTGTGGGCAAGACGCAGGGATGACGGCGGCCAATCGTACCATGTCGCATTTTTCGATGCGAAGGGTGCAATTTAGACGACGCGAATGTCGCTCTCACTATTGAAATGCTGTGTCACCGTCATCGCTTCATCGGACAAGCATTGTGCGATTGTCGACAATTCATGCGACAAGGCCGACCGGCCGGAGCCGGCCGAACTGAACAACAAACTCACCTCGGAGCATGAACAGACTTGGACAAGTCGGCGCGGTCAAAGTTCACCACTCTGCACTATCATGGTGGACTCAAGGAGGGCGCACATGTCTACCTGCCAAGCCAACCCGAACGACGCCCGTTGTGCACGAATCGGGATGTCATAACCGACATGCGAAACGGTCGATACACCAAGAGCCGGTTGCTGATCGTCGCGGCGTTCGCGTTGCCCGCGTTCGTGTTCATCAACGGCTGCAAGTCGACGACGACGACGCCTGCCGTGACCGCGCCGGGGGAGATCGCCACTGACGACGCTGCGCTCGCCGCCCGGGTGAAGCAGGCGCTCGTCGCGGACCCGGGGCTGAGATCGTTGCCGATGAGCGTCGCGACGTATCGAGGCGTCGTGCAGTTGTCAGGATACGTGGATTCAGAGGTACAGATTCAGAAGGCGCTTGCCGTGACGCGCGGCGTGCCGGGGGTCCAATCCGTGAGCAACGATCTGCACCTCAGGCCGAAATGACGCGCATTCGCCGGAACACAGATGACGAACGAGTGCCGCAGAAGAGCGTGTCGAAGCGGGGGCTGCTTCACAATTAACAGAATTCGCGAGCGAGGTATCGATACCCGAATTGCGCGTGATCGGCAGTCCCGCCTTCGGCTTACTGCATCTGCGCGTTGACGACCATTCCCCCGCGCCATCACAGTCACCGGCATCAGGGCCGACCGTGATCGGCCCACAGCGGACAATTCAACAATTGGGAAGCAGACATCCAACGCTCCGGTTCAGCCGCGGGCCGCGCAGCGGACCGCCCGCTGCAACCGATTGTCAGGCCCCCCTCACTGACGCACATAGCGCAAGTGTGTGGCAGCTGGGCCATCAAGAACCTTGTCGATGCGAAACTGCGGCCCGGGCTCGCGTAGGTTCTCGAAGAGACGCCGCCCACCGCCGAACAACACGGGTGACAAGGCGATTTCCAGCTCGTCAACAACACCCATGGTCAGGTACTGCTGGATCACATCGGCTCCTCCAGCGATACGAATATCACGACTGCCTGCGGATCCCCGAGCCAGCTCAAGAGCACGCTCCGGCCCGTCATTGATGAAGTAGAAGGTCGTCTCACCCGGGCGCACCCAGGGTTCGCGTTTCTCATGGGTAAGAACGTATACCGGTGTGTGAAACGGAGCCTCCTCTGGCCAGGCGCGCTCGCCTTGGTCGAACATTCGCTTGCCCATAATGTTGGCACCGATGCGCTCCGTGGTGCTGCGAAGCAGGTCATTGACCGGGCCGGTCTCTCCCCCTGGTCCGAGCTTGAGGTTCTCGCGGAAGTACTGTTGATTGAGGATCCACGCCATCAGGGCACCCCACTTGGCACCCCAGCTCTTGTACTCAGGCGTGTCCCAATTCTCCATGGTCATTCCTTCCGGTGCCATGTAGCCATCGAGGCTAAGTCCAATGTTGACGAATACTCTGCTCATGATTCTCCTCTCGCATGTTCGGATGTCGGCCTAACTTCGACGACTGCCGGCTAACTCGGCAGCTAGAACTAGAGATATATTGAATTGGATTAGATCGCTGCGCGATTTTTGACTTCTGCCAAGTCCACTAAATGAAATGCATAAAGCAACATATCGGAGAATGGTCTGCAAATCATCCCTATATCCGCTCTGGAGCGATTGACTGAAAGCCGCCTGGTGGCCCGGTTGCTGCCACACTGTCTACCGACCCCATTGCGGTCGCCCGACAAACCAGCCTCACCGTGACAGAAGCTTTTCCGTACGAATCAGGCGCTTCGTGTCACGGCGGGCATTCGGGCAGCAGATCCCGCACTGGCCTATTGCACTTTCTTGTCTTCGCGTTTCGCGTCCTCCATGGCCTCCGGCTCTAACTCTTCCGCGGACCGATTCAGGTGGACGAACAGCCCCCATGAGGCAAGAAGCAAGGCTGTCGAAGCAAGCAGCCCGGCCGCATACCGAAGCTGCGATGGATCCTGGTGCAGCGCTTTGAACGTTGCCACGAGCCCTTCGATGGCAAGCGCGACGACGACAACCACTAAGAATCGCGACATGAAACGTCGTACCCGCGTCGGCGCGCTCACGTCAGCCTCCCGTATGACCTCTTCCTCTACGATGGTCTCGGCGATCTGCAAAGCGACAACGGCCCCAGCCAGCAGCCCCACAGCTTCAATGACGGATTGCGCGCTTGCCTGGTCCCATTGACTCGCAAATGCAGTCGAACCGATGCGAGCAGCAATCGCAATCAACATCAGCGCCGCGCAGGCGAAGAGAGCAGCCATCAGCCCATGGACGATCGTAAAGAACCGCAAAAGGAACTTCATTTCTTTTGGCTCCCTTGAATTGCAAGTGGGTGATTCGTGCCGTGTTCCATACATTCCTGAAAGTCGCGGCGACGACGGCTGATTGTAGAAGCGGACCGGATGGCCCTGGCAATGGGGCCAAACCCGCGCTTGGCAAATTATCGTGCCGGGGCGCCAGCGCCTGGCACAGGTCTCGGGCCTTTCCTCGCGTGCGCCCGATGCGCACCAGAGTCATCTGCCGTGCCAGTCTGGGATCAAACCAGGCGGGTGCCGACTACGGCTACGCGCTGCTGTGGGTGGCGACCGCACCAACGTCCTGGCGATGCTGGTCCGGTCGGTGTCGGCCAAACTCGGTCTCGTGACAGGGCGCAATCTCGCCGAACTATGCCGCGAGCAAGCCGCGGCGCAGCTCCCTTGCAGGCCGTCACGCCGACATCTTCGAAGATAAACGCATCAGTAGAAAATTGTCGTCCGATGGTTGTTGACAATAAACAACTTGCCACGCTATGTTCAGGAGACTCGATATATGCCCCTCCATTCACCGTTGCCAACCGCTCATCAATGACCACGCCAACTCCATCCAGCGCGATTGACTTGCTGCAGCGGCACTCCCTTGCCACGCTTGTCCAGGAAACACTCGAACGCGGCATCGTCTCTGGCGAATTCGCCCCGGGGGAGAAATTAAACGAAGTCGAAGTTTCCGCCCGGCTAAACGTGTCTCGCGGACCATTGCGCGAAGCGTTTCGTGCGCTGGAACAGGCGGGCTTGCTAAAAACCGAAAAGAACCGCGGTGTCACGGTGCGCGCGCTGTCGCTGCGCGAGGCGGAAGAAATCTACCAGGTCCGCGCGATGTTGGACGAGTCGGTTGCCCGCTCGTTGGCCGAACGGATGACACCCGAAACGCTTGCAACGCTCAAACGCATCATTGCTTCGATGAAGGCGGCCAAGAAAGATCACGACCTCACCTTGTACACGACATTGAATGTCCAGTTGCATGACGCGATGGTGTCGGGTGTCGGCAACCAGCATCTGATCGAAACGTACCGGCATCTCGTCCGCCAATTGGGTCTGCTGCGTCAGGCCGCCATCGAATCGGAAAAAAGCGCGCTGGCTACGTCGGTCGCGGAACACGAGAAGATCGTCAACGCGCTCGCAAAAGGCGACGCCGAGCGCGCGGTCGCCCTCGTGCGCGAACACGTTGCCCACGGCCTCGCCAGAATGCGGCGTGCCCACGAACGGTGGGCCGCATCCGTGGGCGGGGCAGCCAAAAGTTGAAACAGACTGAACGGCTGCGCTACGCTTTATCCGACTTGCCGGCCGCGTTGGCCAGCTTGCTGAGTAAGCGATCGACAAGCCACGGCTGACGGTCTTCGTCTTCCGCGCGCTCTTTGCGCCGAATGGCGTCGCGCACGGTAATCGAGCCCACGAAGCGAATCGGTTCGGGCGGGAAATAGCCCAGAGGACCGTTTGTCAACGGACTGCGCGTCCACTCATTGTCGAGTTCGAGCACCAGCGACGACAAAATCTGGCCGCCCATATAAGTCGGTCCCACTCCGTTGCCGGAATAGCCGAAGCCGTAGAGCACGTTTGGCGCATTCTCCAGACGCCCAAAAAATGGAAAGCCGGTGACCGACCGATCCGACGGCCCGTTCCAACTCGCCGTCACCGGCACGTCACGCAGCGCCGGGAAAAAATCGTGCAGACCGCGCGTCAGATCGGTTTCATAAGGCGAGCGTTGATCGAACACCGGCGCGATCCGGCCGCGCCAGGCAAACGTATTGCCGCCCTTGCCCAGCATCAGTCGACCGTCCGGCGTGCTGCGATAGTAGTAGACGAAGATCCGCGAATCGAGCACCGACACGCCATCCTTCAAGCCCATTCGATGCAGCAGTTCGGGGCATTTCTCGGTGACAATCATGTCGCTGGAGACGACTGCCAGCGTGCGTTCGAACTGGCGGAAGCGGCTCGCCATCCACGCATTGATCGCGAGCACCAGTTTCGGCGCAGTCACGCTGCCGGCCGGCGTGCGTACGGTCACACGGTCACCCGCGGCAAAGTCGAGCATGGGCGTGCGTTCATAAATGCGAATACCCATTGCCATTGCGACACGGCGCAGTCCGCGCACGAGCTTGCCCGGATGAACCGTTGCGGCGACCGGCGAATACACGCCGCCGAGATTGCGCGCGGATCCGGACCGGCTCGCCACTTCGTCCGGTGAGAGATGTTGGTACGAGTTGATGCCATGCTCCTTCAACGCGGCTATGACCGGATCGAGCAAGCCGATTTGCGCGCGTGAAGTCGCCGTGTAGAGCGTGCCGTCGAGCCGAAGTTCGGCGTCGATCGCATGCTCGCCACAGAAGTCGCGAATCCGCCCGACAGCCGCTTCGGACGCTTTCACGAGACGGATCGCTTCTGCTTCGCCGAACAGACGACGCAGCGTGAAGAACTTAGTCGACCACGTGAGCAGACAGCCGCCGTTGCGGCCGCTTGCGCCCGCGCCACACAGATCGCTCTCGATGATCACGATGTCGAGATCGGGTTTTTTCTGCTTGGCCTGGATGGCAGTCCACAAACCGGTGAAGCCGCCGCCGACAATGCAAACGTCGGCAGTCGTGGCGCCTTGCAATGCGGGCGCCAATGAACCATCGGCAAAGAGTGCTTGTTCAATCCAGAAGGGACGCATAAATGGCTCACATTGATACAACGGTTTGACTCCGGGCACGAAGTCGGAGGCTTCTTCGCGTTTCACGCGCAATGAAGCCTCCGCGTCGGCTCGTTCAGGCCAACGCTTTCGCGGACACCCGCGTGATTCCCATCGCTTTCAGCGTGTCGGCAATCGCCGCGACCGCGCCCGGAATGCCGGACTCGCCGAAATGTCCAATACAGCCGACGCGGAATGTTTCCAGCTGCGTCAGCTTGCCCGGGTAAAGAATGTAGCCACGCTTTTTCACTTCCGTGTAGAACGTCTTGAAGTCGTAATTAGGATCGTCGGGAGCATGAAACGTGACGATGATCGGCGCCTGGATCGACGGATCGAGAAAGGTCCGAA
Organism: Paraburkholderia sp. RL18-101-BIB-B; assembly: GCF_046026985.1. Lineage (NCBI taxonomy): Bacteria > Pseudomonadati > Pseudomonadota > Betaproteobacteria > Burkholderiales > Burkholderiaceae > Paraburkholderia > Paraburkholderia sp. RL18-101-BIB-B. Next base: position 35,311 of record NZ_JARESV010000031.1, on the reverse strand, counting down.
AACCGAGTTCGGCCATACCTTCGATGAGCGCCCGGCAATTGCTTGCATAGCGGCCACCACGCGCTTCGAGGCCGCCCTCTTCCACGTATTGCGCAATGGCCTGATCGAGTGCCGCCACGACGTGCGTGGGCGGCGTAAAACGCCATTGTGTCGTGCGGTTCATGTAGACCCACTGGTCATATAGATCCATCGCGAGCGAAGGGCTATTGCCCTCGCAGCGCTCCAGGACGCTGCGGCGAATGATCACGAATCCCATGCCGGGCACGCCCTCCAGACATTTTCCGGAAGCGGCCACGACGGCGTCGAACGGGGTTCGGCGCGCGTCGATGTCGATTGCGCCGAAAGAACTCATCGCGTCGATGATCAGACTGCGTCCATGCTTCTCGACAACCTCGGCGATCTCGTGAAGCGGATTGAGCACCCCCGCGCCTGTTTCGCAATGCACGAGCGCGACGTGCGTGATGCCCGGATCGGCCGCCAGCGCGCAATCGACGTCGATCGCTTTGACCTGCGTGTCTTCAGGATAGTCGATGGTCTGGTGACGACGACCGAGCGCCCGGCAAATCTTCGCAATGCGCTGGCAATACGCGCCGTTGTTCGGCACTAACACGAGACCGTCACGCGGGACCAGCGTGCCGATCGCGGCTTCGACGGAGAAAGTGCCGCTACCTTGCAACGGTACGCATTCATGCGTGTCTTCGCCATGCACGATACGCAGCGTCTGCTGGCGGATACGGGCGGTGATCTGATTGAAGTCGCCGTCCCACGATCCCCAGTCACGCAGCATTGCCTGACGCGTGCGCTCGGAAGTCGTGAGAGGACCGGGTGTAAGCAGAATGGGTGCGGACGGCAGATTCACGGTGGCTCCTTGTAGATTCTGATAGAAGATTTGTTTCAGGCGCGGCGGGATGTGCGCCATGCCTGGGTTCTACGCAACACGCCATGCGACACGCCGGCAAACAGCAGGCACGCGAATGCCGCCGTCACGAGGACCAGCGTGGCCATCGCCGCGGCCGGTCCGATCTGTCCAGCGTCGTCGAGATTGAGAATGGCAACCGAGGCCGGTTGCGTGTCCGGTGAATAAAGGAACGCGACCGCCGACACCGTCGTCATACCGTTGACGAACAGATAGCGCGCGATCTGCAGGATCGATGGCAGGCAGACCGGCACGGTGACGCGCAAAAACGTCTTGTAGAAAGGCACTTTCAAGGATGCCGAGACCGCCTCGAACTCGTTGTCGATCTGACGAAGCGCAGTGACCGCCGTCAGGTGACTCGACGAGTAGTAGTGCACAACCGTGACGATAGCGAGCAACGCGAGCGTGCCGTACAGGCCGTTCAAAGGATTGGCGGGCGAGTTGAACAGAAAGATGTAGCTGATACCCAGCACGAGCCCCGGCACGCCCATCGGCAGAATCGCGCACAGATTGATAAAGCCACGCAACCAGCGCGGCCCACGCGTCTTCTCGACGAGATACGCGCCGCCGAACACGATGACGGTGCCGCCAATCGCAACGCAAGCGGCCATTTTCAGGCTGTTCTTGTACGCATCGAAAATCCCCGCGCCGATCAGCCCCATCTTGTAGTGCTGCAAGCCGAGGCTCATCTGATACGGCCAGAACTTCACGAACGAGGCGAACACCGAAATACCGACCACCGCCAGCAGCAAACCGCACACAACGCCGCAGTAGCCGAGCATCGCCATGTCGAATCCACGCGCGGGTTTCGGCTGATACGGCGTAGAGCGCGCACCGAGTTGCGATTGCTGCTTGCGCCGAATGAAGAAGTCGACGGCGAACGCAACCAGCGCCGGACAGAGCAGAAGCAGGCTGACCACCGCGCTTCGGTTGAAGTCCTGCAAGCCGATGATGAGCTTGTAGATGTCGGTGGAGAGCACCGAATAGGGTCCGCCGATGACGACCGGCACGCCGAAGTCGTTGATGCAGATCGTGAATGACACCATCGTCGCGCTGATCAACCCGTACTTCGCACCCGGCAACGTAATCGTGAAGAACTTGCGCGCGCGGCGTGTGCCCATCGCGTCCGCGGCCTCATAGAGACGGCCATCGGATAGCGACAGTGCCGTCACGAGAATCATCAGCACATGAGGAAATGCGGCATAGACCAGACTGCAGACGATCCCCGGCAGCCCGTAGATGGAATGGCCTTGCAGCAACGGTTTCAGAATGCCCGAGTTGCCGAACCAGTAGATGAACGACACTGCGGAGAGCAACGTCGGCGCGAGCAGCGGCAGTAGCGCAATCGTGCGGACGGCGTTCTTCATCGGCATGCATGAACGGGTTAGCGCGTACGCAAACGTGAAAGCCATGGGAATCACGATTGCCGTCACCAGGCATGCGACCGTGACCGAATGCAAGGTCGATTTCCATACGCCTGAATCCACCAGATAGCCCGTGAAATTGGCCATTCCAACAAAGTGACCGTCCGCATCGACGAAACATTTGCCGACGACCAGAGCAAGCGGCAATAGCAGAAACACGCCGAGGAACGCGGACATCAGTACGAGCGCCAACTGCGCGACACGGTCATGCCAATGGCTTTTCTGGCGTACCTCGGCGTGACTTTCGTCGCCGCTGCGACGCTCTATCAGAACGGCACTCATTGAAGTCGCTCCTTCGCGGCGGAAAACACGCATACGTGTTCGCGGTTGATGGCCAGATTGAAGCGCGCGCCTGCCCGCAGACTCGTGCGATGCATTTCATGAAACGACAGATCAGCGACGATCTCCTGCCCGCCTAGTCCGTCCACCTTGAAGCTGACCCGGCAGAACGCGCCGAGAAATTCCAGCTTCTCCACGGAGGCCGGTAGCAGATTGTCCGCTGCGCTGCCCGGTGCGCTGATATGAATGTCCTCAGGGCGCACGAAAGCTGAGACCTTCGAACCGAGCAGTGCTCGCTCCGTTCCGCACCCGTAGCGCAGCGCGACGGAGCCGGCTTTAAGACTGCCGTCGAGCGTCACCTCGGCGGGAATCAGGTTGACCTTGCCAATGAAGTCGGCAACGAACGGCGACGCCGGTTCGCGATAGATTTCGTGTGGCGTGCCGATCTGCTCGATCACGCCATGATTCATCACCACGATCCGATCGGCCATGGAAAGCGCTTCTTCCTGGTCGTGCGTGACCATGATCGTGGTCACGCCGAGCCGCTGCTGTAACTGGCGGATTTCCTGACGCAACCGCACACGCACGCGCGCATCCAGCGCCGAGAGCGGCTCGTCGAGCAGAAGCAATCCCGGCGACGTGGCCAGCGCGCGCGCCAACGCGATACGCTGCTGCTGGCCACCCGATAGCTGGTTCGGATGTTTGCGCTGCACATCGGGCAAGCCCACCAGCGCGAGCAGCTCGTTCACCCGATCGGCGATCGCCGCGCGCTTCATCTTGCGATTCACGAGACCATAGGCCACGTTGTCGAAGATGGTCAGGTTCGGGAACAGCGCATACGACTGAAAGACGATGCCATAGTCGCGAAGCTGCGGCGGGAGCCGCGAAATATCGCGGCCGTCCTGCATGATCTGGCCGGCGCTCTGCGTTTCCAGTCCGGCGATAATGCGCAGCAAAGTGGTCTTGCCACATCCCGACGGCCCGAGGAAGCAGAGCATTTCGCCCTTCTTCACGCCAAGATTGATGTCCTCCAGAACCGGCGTGTCGTTGAACCGCTTGTAAACGCTCTGCACGCTCAAATACGCTGTCATATGCTCCTCCGCTTGCCCTGCCTGCATGGCGGCGATGCACCGCCGAGCGCTGCTTCACCGTATCGATTGGGACGCGCGCGCGGCGCGCCCGGCATTCGTCAAGACCCGGCTGAATCCGCCCTCACTTCTGCTCCTTGCTGCCGTAGCGCTTCTGCCAGTCGCCGAGAATCGCGTCGCGGTTCTTCGCCGACCACGTGAAATCGTTCTTCACCAGAAGTTCCGAATAGTTTTCAGGTATGCCGGAGAGCTTCTTCGCGACACCGGGGTAGGCAACGATCGCCCACCATTGCGCGGTAATTTCATTGGCTTCCTTGCTGGCCATGAAGTCCGCGAGCTTTTTGGCCGCGTCCGGCTGCTTGGTGGTCTTCATGATGCCGGTCGCTTCCATATCCCAGCCGAGCCCTTCCTTCGGGAAGATCAGGTCGATCGGCGCGCCCTGGGCCTGCAATTCGTGTCCACGGAATTCGAACGAGATACCGATCGGAAACTCGCCGGTGCCCGCCAGCGTGCAGGGCTTCGATCCCGAGTGGACGTATTGCGCGACGTTTTTGTCCAGCGCGTCCATGTACTTCCAGCCTTTGTCGTCGCCGAACGTTTGCAGCCATGACGTCACGTCCAGATAACCCGTGCCGGACGACACCGGGCTCGGCATCACGATCATCCCTTTGTAGACGGGCTTAGTCAGGTCTTCCCACGAAGTCGGCTTAGGCAGGTGGCGCTTTTCCGCTTCGACGCGGTTGTAGCAGACTGTCGCGCCCCAGACGTCCATGCCCACCCAGTGCGGCGGCGTGTTGGCGTCGCTGTATTTGCGCGTCAGGCTGTCGAAGCCCTTCGGCGCGTACGGCATCAGCATTCCCTGCAGATCGAGCAGCGTGAGACTGGATGCCGCGAGTCCGAGCACCACGTCGGCGCGCGGATTGCTCTTTTCGGCGAGCAGCTTGGCGGTGACAGCGCCGGTCGAATCGCGCACCCAGCGGATTTCGATATCTGGATTGGCTTTTTCGAAAGCGTCCTTATACGGCTTCATGGCCTCGTCCTCGAGCGCCGTATAAACGAGCAACTGTGTTTTCGCATGCGCGAACTGAACCGCGCCGAGCGTGACGGCGGCGGCAACGAGCCAACGCAGCGCCACGTTCAGACGATTGCTGCAACCGTTCAACCCCTGCTTTTCCTTCATTTCCAGACCCCTTGAGAAAGTGGCGTCGCGGCCAGCGACGAAAACGACCGGTGCTGCGGGACTACTGCCTATTGCGAGCTTCGTGACGACTACTTTTTGTGGACTCGAGAATGTTGTCTGTTGTTGACAATCTACAAAGCATCAATTTTAATGTCAAGTATTGCCACACTTTGCCACATAACGCCTCACTCACAACACCCGACTTACCCTAGCCCAGAGGACACGTCATGAGCGAAACACCGGTTTCCATCGAAGTGAACGGCCGCAGCTACAACTGGATGCATCGACCCGTCGTCGTGGTCTGTGTGGACGGCTGCGCATATGAATATCTGGAGATGGCGGCAGCGGCGGGCGTTGCGCCGTTTCTCGGCAAACTGCTGGATTCCGGCACTGCGCTCAAGGGTGAGTGTGTCGTGCCGAGCTTCACGAACCCGAACAATCTGTCGATCGTGACCGGCGTGCCGCCCGCTGTGCATGGCATTAGCGGCAACTACTTTTTCGATCGCGACAGCGGCACGGAGGTGTTGATGAACGACCCGAAGTACCTCGTCGCTCCGACCGTGCTGGCCGGTTTCGCCGAAAAGGGTGCACACGTCGCGGTGGTGACCGCAAAAGACAAACTGCGCCGCCTGCTTGGTAAGGATCTCGCGGGCGTGTGCTTCTCGGCGGAGAAAGCCGACGAAGCGACGATCGAGGAAAACGGCATCGACAATCTGCTGGAGTTGGTCGGCAAGCCGGTGCCGAGCGTGTATAGCGCCGAGCTGTCGGAATTCGTCTTCGCGGCCGGTGTGCGTCTGCTCGAAACCCGCGCAATCGACCTGATGTATCTGTCGACCACCGACTACGTCCAGCACAAATGCGCGCCGGGTACGCCCGGTGCGAACGCGTTCTATCAGATGATGGACGGCTATCTGCGACGGCTCGACGAGCTGGGGGCGATTGTCGCAATCACGGCCGATCACGGCATGAACGCGAAGCACAACGAAGACGGCGAGCCCAACGTGATCTATCTTCAGGAACGCTTTGACGAGTGGCTCGGCAACGACGCCGCCCGCGTGATCCTGCCGATCACCGACCCGTACGTCGTGCATCACGGCGCGCTTGGATCGTTCGCGACCGTCTACCTGCCCCCTTCAGCCGAAATCGAAGAGATGCGCCGACGGCTTGCAGCAGAGCCCGGCATCGAACTGGTGCTGACGGGCGCCGAAGGCTGCGCACGTTTCGAGCTACCTCCCGCGCGCATGGGCGATCTCATCGTGATCTCGACGCGCGATGTGGTGCTCGGCACGCGGCGCATCAAACACGATCTGTCCGGCCTCGACGTGCCGCTGCGTTCGCATGGCGGCCTTGCCGAACAGATCGTGCCGCTTCTGTTCAACCAGCCGGTCGCGAAGTCGGTCGCCCAGCGCGCACGGCTGCGCAACTTCGACATAATCGACATCGCACTCAATCACCTTCAATGACCGGGGAAACGGAAATGAACGCCATTGCGGAAACGAAAACTCAATTGCAGGTGCGTCATGAAGCGCTGCGCATCGGCGGCGAAAAAATCTTTCGCGACGAAGTGATCGAAGTGCGCAACCCATACGACGGCACGCTTGTCGGCACAGTGCCAAAAGCCACGCTAGAGGACGTGCGTCATGCGTTCGAATTCGCTCGCGCCTATCGCCCCGCGCTGACCCGTTATGAGCGCGCCGCGATCCTTAGGCGCGCAGCCGATGCAGTGCGCGCGCGCACGGAAGAGATCGCCGCCGTCATCACCGCGGAAGCCGGCCTGTGCTGGAAGGATTCGACGTATGAGGCCGGCCGCGTGGCCGACGTGCTGGTTTTCGGCGCCGGCGAGGTGCTGAAAGACGATGGTCAGATTTTTTCTTGCGACCTCACACCTCACGGAAAGAAGCGGCGTGTCTACACGCAAAGGGACCCGCTGCTCGGTGTGATCTCCGCGATTACGCCGTTCAACCACCCGATGAATCAGGTCGCGCACAAGATCGTGCCGTCGATTGCGACGAACAATCGCATCGTGGTCAAACCATCGGAGAAAGTGCCGCTGTCCTGCTATCTGCTTGCCGACATTCTCTATGAAGCCGGTTTGCCCGTGCAGATGCTCCAGGTGTTGACGGGCGACCCTCGCGTCATCGCCGACGAGTTGATCACAAACCCCGCGATCGATCTCATTACCTTTACCGGCGGTGTCTCGATCGGCAAATCGATCGCCTCGCGCATGGGCTACCGTCGCGCGGTGCTCGAACTCGGCGGAAATGATCCGATCATTGTGATGGAGGACGCCGATCTCGACGAAGCCAGTTCACTCGCCGTGTCGGGCTCTTATAAGAATTCGGGCCAACGCTGCACGGCAATCAAGCGCATGCTGGTCCACGAGTCGGTCGCCGATCGCTTCACCGACCTCGTCGTGGACAAAACTCGCGCGTGGAGATATGGCAATCCGGCGGATAGTTCGGTGGACATGGGAACGGTCATCGACGAGGCTGCCGCGCAGTTCTGCGAACGCCAGGTCAACGACGCGTTGTCGCGCGGCGCCCGACTGCTCGCGGGCAATCGTCGCGATGGCGCGCTCTATTCACCGACCGTCGTCGATCGTGTCACGCCCGATATGCCACTCGTCAAACACGAGACATTCGGCCCCGTGTCGCCGATCATGCGTTTTTCCAATATCGACGAAGCGATCCGCATGTCCAACTGCACCGACTACGCGCTGTCGTCGTCGGTCTGCACGAACCGCTTCGATTACATTACGCGGTTCATCACCGAATTGGAGGTGGGGAGTGTGAACGTGCGCGAAGTGCCGGGTTACCGGCTTGAACTCACCCCGTTCGGCGGCGTAAAGGATTCGGGGCTCGGCTACAAGGAAGGCGTGCAGGAGGCGATGAAGAGTTTTACCAATACGAAGACCTACTCCTTGCCATGGTGAGTGCGAAACGCTAATGCGTCTCTCGTGACGAACTGTCTCTGCGCGCTGCGGACCACGAATATCGGTCGCTGCGGGCAGGGACATTAATTGATTTTGGAGGCTTACGCAGACTGAGACACGGCAAAGGCCTGCGCGACAGACCCGTTCGTTGCGCAGGCATCAAGCCTCGCCGGGGATCGACTGCTAAAATTGCGTCCCATCGACACCTATCACGACGACCGGTTGCGCGACAATGGCATAAAAGAGTACCGACATGCCCTCTTCAATCGGAACACTCGCGGGCTCAGCCTGACCGAAGCAGGCGAGAACTACTTTCAACGGATACTGCCCGCAGTGCGCGAACTCGCGCTGGACTCGGAGGAACTGGGCGCCGTCGCCGATCGCCCTGCCGGGCTGCTACGCATCAACGTAGCGCGCGCCGGGCATATGATCGTGCTTCAGCCTGTTTTGCGGCGGTTTCTGGATCGATACCCGGAGATACCGCTCGATGTCTGTATCGAGAACTCACTCGTAGATATCGTCGGTCGAGGATTTGACGCTGGGATCCGTTTCGGTGATCTGGTCGAGCGCGACATGGTGGCGATCAAGGTCGGGCCGCCGATCCGCGCCTGGATTGTCGCATGCTTGCAGCGCGCGGCGATGCGATCAGCGCATCCATCTGCTCGCGCGAAGGGATCGCCTTGAGCGCGCTCAAGGCGTACTTCCGCGAATTCGTGACGCCGCAGTTTTCGTTGGCAAGCGAGACAGCGGGACTGATGCTGTCCTCCGCAATGACATCGATGCACCGCCAATGATTCCCGCGTTCGCAGCTTGAATCATCGGCATGGAGCGATTCCCTACGCCGTATCCGTCGGCAACGGATTCGATGGTTTTTCCAACCCGAGCCGAGCGGCTATGTCTCGTAGTTCAAATCACAGGTGCCACGGCTACCACACTAGATCGAATTATTCTCGGGTCGTCGCTCCGCAGCTTCCCGATTCTCCGTCACGACTCGGCGAACGGCTTCCAGAAGGTCGGGGCGCGCCTCGGGGTCGGGGACTTCGATCAGCTTGCGTGGAGCCTTGGCGTGGGGCTTCAGCGTCACACCGTCAAGTTTTTGCGGCGCAGTCATAGTTCGTCTCCGGCTTCGATCACAGCTAATTCGGACGGCAGGCTCGGTCTTGCTTCTGGTTTCCGAAAATCACGCCTTCGGATCTTTACTGACTGGGGAACTGTGGACTCCGTGCGTCGCGCGTCTCCAGGCTTCGTCGGCGCGTTGCTGGGCCGATCTCACGGTATATGCGACCCCTTGCTTGCCTTTCGGAGCTGGCGAAAACGTCGAAGTCAGACCGGAAAATGTCCGGCGGACGGTCTTGCTGACCATGGCGCGCTCCGCGTTTGTGTCGGAATGGTAAGTCTAGGCCTTTACGCGCAACTCGCGATACTGTACGTTTACACAGTGCTTTGGCGAGTCCACTTTGGACGCGAGGGAACGCCTCAAGCGAAACCGCACCCGTACGATCACGTTGCGCCAAGGGAGTTCGCGTCAATCCACTACGCCCTTAAGAGAGTGCTAATGGGAATCAGGGAAGCTCGCCGGATTATCCGCAGCCTTTGGCATCAGCAACGAGAGTCAGGCGCACTGGAGTCGGTGGAGCGTGTCCAGTACGAAGAGGATGCGTTCGTCCGTCGGGAGGATTGAAATGACCGATGAGTTGCGACGGCAACTCCGCGAAGTTGAGCAAGCCCTGGTGGCGCTTGAAGGCGTGATTGCAGTGCGACGAGAGTACATCTCGCTGCTTCAGCGTCTGGGATCTCGTGAGAAGGAGCTCGCGTCCCTCGACGCGCTTTTGACCGCCTGGTCACGTCTGCAGTCGCAGCGAGACTGCCTTGCCGCCGCTATCGCCAGTGGGGCCCGGTGATTAGCGTCGGGGATGTCCAGGTCGCATGTCGATTGATATCGATTGCGGTTGAGCGCAAGGTGATGGCATGCGCGCCCCAGGGTTAGGCGCCATGCCCGAGCTCTTGAGCGAGCCCGATGAGGATTCCTTCGGGGCCCCGGATGTAGCAGAGCCGATACGTGTTTTCGTACCGGGTCACTTTGCCGACGAGTTCCGCGCCGCGTTTACCGAGACGGGCGAGCGTATCGTCGATGTCCTCCACGGTAAACATGACGCGTAAGTAACCAAGGGCGTTCACCGGGGCGCGACGGTGATCGGCGACCACAGGTGGCGCAAGGAAGCGGGACAGCTCGAACCGGCTGTGACCGTCCGGCGTACGCATCATGGCAATTTCGACGCGCATGCCGCGCAATCCAGTGACGCCATCTGCCCAGTCTCCTTCGATTGGGGCGCGCCCCTCCAGCTCAAGGCCAAGTTCAACAAAAAACTCAATTGCGGCATCGATGTCTTCAACCACGATGCCGACGTTGTCCATACGCTTCACCGTCATGATGTCTCCTTGGCGCCTGGCTCAAGCGCCGATCGTAACGCTGCAGACCTGAGCTACCGCTCAAGCCCTAGGGTATCCACGCGAGTGTCCTTCGGCTCACCGCCAGGCATCATCAGCAGAAACGTGTCGCCAATATCGATGTTGCGACAGTTCCCACAACTCCAATACTGAGCGTAGGGCTCGTTGTTATTGACACGGTAGATACCATCCGCTTGGTCTACCCAAGTCCGCCTTTTTGGATTCCAAGTGAAGATATATGCAGCCATGCCTTATAACCTTTGTTTTGATTTACCGTTTTACACGTTTTAATTACGAAGGCAAATGATCAATCCATCGTCCGCACTTTCGTGTGCATTGTCCCTCGAACCATGACGACATGCCTCACGCCGGATTTAGCATCGCCTTTAAGCCAAATGCGGCCCCAGACCGAATCTCCATCTCCGATTCATATGCACGTCTGCTTGTCTCGACGACAGCATATTGCTATTCAAAGTTACGGTGTATGTATGCCTTGGTTAGCCCTTCCAGCGTATTTTCACCCGACGCGAACTTTCGCAACTCGTCCAGCCGCAAGCTTGGGAGAACAAGTCGATTCGCCACATAGACGCAGAACTGGACGCCACTGAGCCGCCCTGACGCGTGACTTGTCAGCCGTTCGATGATTTCATTCATTTCGAATCTTCAAAGTCAACGGAATAAGGCGTCTCTGCTCATAACCTTCGCCGTCGCATTCCTCTTCCCTAAGTCTCAATCAGTACTCGTCGTGCTGAATGCACTGGGCTTTGTGCGTTTAACGCATTTAATCCCCAATAATTTTTAACGGCGACCATCATTCAGCATAAAAACGCATCGTATTAGTAAAAGTACTGATGCTGTAGTCAGACTACATTCCTACATTACTCAGCACGGAGAGTCGCTACAGTCAATCAGATGGTCCCGATTTCGTTCGGGCCGGCAAACGTTTGCGCAGCCACCCTGCGTCGCCAGCCTTCGTGTCCGGTATGAACCTATCGGACTCGCTCCGCTTCCGCATTCCAACAAAAGCAGAATCTCGGAGAGACACATATGCAGAAGAAAATATGGCCAGCGGTCGCGTTAGCGGCCGCCGTGTGCGTCGCGGCCCGTGCGGATGCACTCGACTTTCCACTCGATTTCGCGCCCACTTCAAGTGCGGTGAACGCGTTCGGATCGGCGGCCGCGCATCGGCGCGCCGACACCCTCGTCAGCAAGATGACGCTCGACGAAAAGCTGCAGTTCATTCATTCGGAATACGCAATGTCCGCCGTGCCGGGAGGCGGTGCGGGCTTCATTCAAGGGGTACCGCGCCTCGGCATTCCCGACCTGAACATGGTCGACTCCGCGACGGGCTCCGGCAGCACATCGCAGGCCAGCACGACCTTCCCGGCAACGATCGCACTTGCGGCAAGCTGGGACCGCCGCCTGTCTTCCAATTTCGGCAGACAGGTTGCGATAGAACTGCGTGCACAGGGCTTCGGAATGGGACTTGGCGGGGGCACGAATCTCGCGCGCGAGCCGCGCGGCGGCCGGCTGTTCGAGTACCTCGGCGAAGATCCGGTGCTCGCCGGCGAGATGCTCGCCGAGCGCACTGACGGCACGCAGCGCGAGAAGGTCATCGCCACGATCAAGCACTACGCCGGCAACGAGCAGGAACATAACCGGGGCGGCGGCAATAGCCAGATCGACGAGCGCACGTTGCGCGAACTCTATCTGTTGCCGTTTGAAATTGCCGCAAGACGCGCGCAGCCGGGCAGCGTGATGTGCAGCTATAACCGGCTCAACGGCGACTATGCGTGCGAGAACGCGCATCTGCTCAACGACGTGCTGAAGAACGATTGGCACTTTGAAGGACAGGTCCAGTCGGATTGGGGGGCGACGCATAGCACGGCGAACGCGATCAACGCCGGCCTCGACGAGGAAGAGGACGTCGGTTCCACCGTCTATCTGACACCCACGGCAGTTCGGCAGGCGATCGCGAGCGGCTCGGTTTCGACCGCGCGCCTCGACGACATGGTGCGACGCAAGCTGTACGTGATGATCCGCATCGGCGTGATGGACGATCCTCCGAAGGGCGGCGCCACGATCGACTTCGCTGGCGCGAACGCATTCGTGCAGGCGGTCTCCGAGCAGTCGATGGTGCTGCTCAAGAACGACAACAACCAGTTGCCGCTCTCCGCGGCCTCGCTTTCACGGATTGCGGTGATCGGCGGACACGCTGATGCGGCGGTGTTGACGGGCGGCGGGTCAGGCAACACACGTGATCCGGTCACGGGGGCATTCGCGGGTTGCGGCGGCTTGACGTTCGGCACATCGACCGGGTGCAGTTGGTGGACCAATCCGTGGCTGAAGCTGAACACGCCCATTGTTGCGGCGATTCGCGCGCTCGCGCCATCGGCGCAGGTGAGCTTTGCCGGCAATAGCGATCAGCAGACTCCCTTCCGTGCATACACTCAACAGGAGATCAACCAGGCTGCGGCGCTCGCGGCCCGCTCGGATGTCGCAATTGTCGTCGTCGCGCAGCCGGCGGGTGAAGACTTTGGCGATTTGCAGAGCCTGAGCCTTGCGAATCCGTCGAACCAGGATGCGCTCGTCGACGCGGTCGCGCACGCCAATCCCCGCACGATCGTGGTCGTGGAAAGCGGCAATCCGGTGCTGATGCCGTGGAAGGATCGCGTGGCGGCGATCGTGGAAGCCTGGTATCCGGGTGAAGGCGGCGGCAATGCGATCGCGAACGTGCTGTTCGGTAAGGTCAATCCGTCCGGCAAGCTGCCCGTCACCTTCCCCGTGCGTGACCAGGATACGCCGACGTGGGGACAAAGCGGCGCGTTCGAGCCGGATCCCGTCTACGCGGAGAAGCTGAACATGGGCTACCGCTGGTACGACGCGAAAAACATCACGCCGATGTTCGAGTTCGGTTACGGGCTGTCGTACACGCATTTCTCGTACTCGGGGCTATCCGTCAAACATCGTCCTGACGGCGCGATTGACGTGTCGTTCACGGTGCGCAACGACGGCCGCATGGCGGGCGCGGAAGTGCCGCAGGTGTATCTCGGCGTGCCCTACCGCGACGAGCCGCCGCGACGTCTGGTCGGCTGGGAGAAAATCGGCCTGAACCCCGGCGAAGCACGCCACGTTCGCGTCACGGTCACGCCGCGCATGCAGAGCGTGTGGGACACGTCGCGCAATGGCTGGCGGTATGTGCCGGGCGGGACCGTGTACGTCGGAGCGTCGTCGCGTGACATTCGGCTGCAAGGGAGCTGAAACTCATACTACCGTCACGAATCTGGGCGCATGCTGTTCCGCGCCTGGGAACATGGGCTGACCCGCTCGCCAGCAGGAGTTGGCGAGCGGCGCGCGGGCCGTCAACGATTTGGCTCACAGTGCCAACCGACCGTTCTTGGTTCACCATGACAAATTTCGACTCGAACCCGACACGGGACGGGCAACGAACCTGTCATCCGTGAGCGAGAGAACCCGCGCGGCTCATCGCGATTATGACTGCGCGTCGACTGCCGCCTGATAACCACCGCCCAGCGTCTTCGTGAGCGCAATGGACGCTTGAAGACTCTGGCCCGTCAGTTCAAGCAACGCAAGTTGTTCCTGAATCGCCGACTCGCGCGCCTCTTCCACCTGCAGCCTGTCGACAAGTCCGCGCCCATAGCGGGCCGATGCGCTGTCGAAAACAAACCGCACGTCCTGGAGCTTTTTCTGCTGCATCGCGGTACGCTCACTCAGGTCTTTCAACGCACTTCTAATGTGTTGCATCCACCGGATGAATCCGCCGGGCAAATCGGCCATTCGAATTTTGCATTCCGAATCGAATGGCCGTCGATACAGTCGGCGGTTGTTCCACTATCTAATAGTCGCGCGATGCTTACCTCCGTACGCGATCTATCGGCCCGACGCGGACTTTCGGCCGCCGAAAAAAATGGGCGTGCTACTACACGTCTTTCGCCGGCACCGTTGCTGACGTTCCAATCGTATCGGGGCTGGAATGCGCCAGCACGTAGTTCACCAGCGCCTTCAGCTTGGCAGGCTGTTGGCGTCTGCTGGGGTAGTACAGGTAGAACCCCGGAAAAGTCGGTGAGAAGCTGCTCAAGACGCGCTTTAACTTCCTGGCCCGGATGTGAGGAAGCGCGAGCTGCTCGAACGTATACGCCAGGGCAATCCCATCCAGCGCAGCCTCAACCGAGAACAATGAGTCGCTGATAGTGAGATTGCCGCTGATCTCGTACTCGACGATACGGCCATCGACGGCGAGCTCCCACTTGTAAATTGCCCCGCTGCCTGAAAACCTGAATCGCACACAGTTGTGATGGATCAGATCGGATGGGTGCCGTGGCACGGGATGCTTCTTGAAGTAACGGGGGGATCCGACGATGGATACGCCAACCGGCCCACCGAGAGGCAGAGCGATCATATCTTTCTGAACACTCTCTCCCATTCGAATGCCAACGTCGAACCCTCTTTCGACGATGTCCACGTAGCCCTCATCATTCGTCAGCTCCACGTGGACGTCCGGATAGGCCTTCAGGAACCCGGCCAGCAGCGGCTGGAGGACCATGGCAGTCGAGATTCGCGCTGCGTTGATGCGCAGGATGCCCGATGGCCGACCCTGAAGCTCATGAAGCTGCTCCCCGGCTTCCAGCACGTCGCTCAACGCCGGCCCGATCCGGGACAGATATGCCTGTCCGGCTTCAGTGAGACTGACGCTGCGCGTGTTCCGGTTGAGAAGCCTGACGCCGAGCCGGGCCTCCAGGTGGCGGATCGCCTGACTGAGCGCAGAAGGCGAGACCTCGAGCGCTGCCGCGGCGGCAGAAAACCCGCGGTGCTCTGCGACCTTCCAGAATGCGAGCAGTCCATCAAGCTGATTGAGTCTCATACTTTGAAGAATATCTTCAAAGCGTGTTCAGTACCAGGGTGTTTTTCTTCTCAGTCAATCTGCCTAGAGTGAAGGGCAATGACTAAGGACTGGGAGTTTGAGCATGAGCAAAGTGTGGTTTATCACGGGTGCTGGCAGCGGGATCGGCGCTGGTACGGCCAAGGCCGCATTGAAGGCGGGTGATCGAGTCATTGCCACAGGCAGGAACCTGGACAAAGTGGGCAATGCCCTGAGCGACCTGGCCGGCGAGAACCTGGAGATTCTCCGGCTGGACGTCTCCGACGAGGTCCAGGTAACGGCGGCGGTCGAAGAGACGCAAAGAAAGTTCGGTCATATCGATGTGGTCGTGAACAGTGCCGGGTACAGCCTCTTGGGCAATTACGAGGAACTGGGAACGCAAGACATTCAACACCTCTTTGCGACGAACTTCTGGGGCGTGAGTCATGTCATGCGGGCAGTGCTGCCGGTCATGCGCAAGCAGCGGTGCGGGCACATCATCAACGTCAGTTCCGTGGCAGGCGCTGTCGGCCTGATGCACTGCGGCGCCTACAGCGCGAGCAAGTTTGCGGTGGAGGGCCTTTCGCTCTCTGTGGCTGAGGAGGTCGGAAAGTTCGGCATCAAGATTACGGTGGTCGAGCCGGGATTCTTCCGCACGGATCTGCTGGACGCCGCCAACGCCAAGTGGCCCGACAAACGTATCGACGATTACGCAGCCGCCGAGGTCGGCGCCGAGGCGATGTGGTCTCCCTACGCCGGCAAGCAACCTGGCGATCCGAACAAGCTCGGCCACGTTTTGGTAGAGCTTGTGGGCATGGACACTCCGCCCAGAGTGTTCGTGGCCGGAAGCGATGCACTGGCGGCGGTCGGGCCAGCTGTCGAGGCCCGATTGAAGGCAGTGCACGCCCATGAGGCGCTTTCCAGGTCCACGGACGGCAGCTTCTGATCGCGAAGCGAGGTGCCCTTGCCGCGACACACCTAACCTGCGAAGGACTGACCCATCATGAGCACGCTCCACGTCAACGGTGGTGAGCACACGGTCGACGTCGCCCCGGACACGCCCATTCTCTGGGCCTTGCGCGACACGCTGGGCATGACCGGCACGAAGTTCGGCTGCGGCGCCGCGCTGTGCGGCGCCTGCACGGTGCATCTGGACGGGCAGGCCATCCGCTCCTGCATTACGCCGATATCGGCGGCCCAGGGCAAGCAGATCACCACCATCGAAGCCACCACCGACGGCAGCGACAAAGTCGGCGCCGCCGTGCATGCAGCGTGGGTCAAGCACGACGTAGCGCAGTGCGGTTACTGCCAAAGTGGCCAAATCATGAGCGCCACGGCGTTCCTGAAGTCGCTGCCCCGCGGCGAGCAGCCTACCGCCGTCGAGATCGACTCGGCCATGGCCGGCAACATTTGTCGCTGCGGCACCTACGCCCGCATTCGCGCCGCAGTGGCCGATGCCGCCAAGGCCCTGACCTGAAGGAGCCACCATGTTGCCTGAATTCGACTACAGCGAAATGCCACGCGCCCTGCAGCACCTGCTGACCAGGTGTCGGGCTGGGGAAGCGGCCACGCTGCCGCGCCGCAGCTTCCTGAAGCTGGCGGGTGCCAGCGGACTGGCGCTTGGCGTGTTTCCCTACCTGGCCATAGGCCAAACCACCGGCAGCGGCCGGGCGGCCAGCGCCTTGAAGCCGACGCAACAGCCATCGGCCTTCGTGCAAATCGGCCCCAAGGGCGAGGTCACGGTAACCATCAACCGCCTGGAGTTCGGCCAAGGTGTGCAAACCGGCTTGCCGATGATCCTGGCGGAGGAGCTCGACGCGGACTGGAATCTGGTGCGCAGCCGGCAGGGCTCGAACGACCCCGCCTACGTCGACCCGCTCTTCGGCATTCACCTCACCGGTGGTTCCCAGTCGATCAAGAACAGCTTCACGCAGTACCGGGAGCTCGGCGCGCGTGCCCGGGCCATGCTGCTGTCCGCGGCGGCAGCACGCTGGAAAGTGGACGTGGCCACGCTGCGCACGCGGGCCGGGACTGTGCTGGGCGCCGGTAACCGCAAGCTGAGCTACGGCGAACTGGCAGAAGCTGCGATGGCGCTACCCGTGCCCGAGAAGGTCACGCTGAAGAGCCCCAAGGACTTCCGCATCATTGGCCGCCCCACCACGCGCCTCGATGCGCAGGCTAAGAGCAGTGGACATCAGGAATACGGCATCGACACGCATCTGTCCGGCCAACTCACCGCCGTGGTGGCGCATCCGCCCGTGTTCGGCGCGCGACTGACCACGGTGGACGACAGCGCCGCGCGCGCCATCAAGGGGATTAAGGCCGTGCTGCGCGTGCCGCTGGATCGCGGTGGTGAAGGTGTGGCCGTGGTGGCCGACGGCTATTGGCCGGCAAAGCAGGGGCGCGATGCGCTGAAGCTACAGTGGGACACGGCATCGGTCGAGAAGGTGGATAGCGAACGGTTGCTGGCCCAGTACCGCGAGCAGGCTGGTCGCCCGGGCGCGCGCCAGTTCGACGCAGATATGGCACCGCTAGCTACTGCCCCGCACCAGTTGGAGGCCGAGTTCGTGTTCCCCTACCTGGCCCACGCGCCGATGGAGCCACTGAACTGCACCGTCCAGCTGTCCGACGGGCGAGCCGAATTGTGGGTCGGCAGCCAGTGCCCCGGCCTGGACGCCGTCGCGGCCGCGCGCGTGCTGGGTCTCAAGCCCGAGCAGGTGAAAATGCATGTGCAGATGGCAGGCGGCGGCTTTGGCCGGCGTTTCGTGGGCACGAGCGACTACGTGGTCGAGGCATGCGAGGTCGCCAAGGCCGTCCGTTCCGCCGGCCTGAATGCGCCGGTGCGCACGCTCTGGAGCCGCGAGGACGACATCAAGGGCGGCTACTATCGCCCCATGCACCTGCACCACGCACGCATCGGCTTCGACGAGCGCGGCAAGGTGCTCGCCTGGGACCATGTCATTGTTGGCCAGTCCATTACCTCGGGCACGGTATTCGAGGAATTCCAGGTGAAGAACGGCATCGACGCCACGGCCACCGAGGGCATGCGTCACCCCTATCCGCTGCCGATGCGCCTGACCGTGCATCACCCCAAGACCAACGTCCCAGTGCTGTGGTGGCGCAGCGTGGGTTCCACCCACACTGCCTACGTGATGCAGACCCTGCTCGACGATATCGCGCGCGCCACAAAGCAGGACCCGGTGGCCTACCGTATGAGCCTGTTCGGTGACAAGCACTCGCGTCACCGCGCTGCGCTGAAGCTGGCGGTGGACAAGAGCGGCTACGGGAAGAAGCAGCTTCCCACCGGTCGCGCATGGGGCGTGGCTGTGCACGAGTCCTTCGACTCGGTGGTGGCCTATGTGGTGGAGGCCTCTTTGCAAGAGGGTCGTCCCGTACTGCACCGTGTCACGGGTGGGGTGCATTGCAACCTGGCCGTGAACCCGCGCAGTGTGGAGGCACAGGTGCAGGGGGCAGCGGTCATGGGGCTGTCGATGTGCCTGCCAGGCTCGGCCATCACGCTAAAGGACGGTGTCGTCGAGCAGAGCAACTTTGGCGACTTCACGGTGGCGCGCATCACCGACACGCCCACGTTCGATGTCCACATTGTGCCGAGCGCCGACGCACCCACCGGCATGGGCGAGCCCGGCCTGCCACCGCTGGCGCCCGCGTTTGCCAACGCCATTGCGAGCCTTACCGGCAAGCCGCAGCGCCAATTGCCGTTCAACCTGGCCTGACCCGACATAGTCAGCGGCGGATACACCCAGGCATTGATCACGCAGATGGCCCAGACGGTCGTTCGCAACCGGCATCACTCGATAGACCAGCAAATGTGCAGATGGCTCCGCTCACCGTCGACCGCCTACCGCTGAACGAACAGAAGATGACCCTTGAATTCATTGTGAACATGCTTGGGGTCCCAAGAGCCGGCATGACCGAAGCACCCGATCTGGACGACGTCATTCGCTTCAACGAAGCGATCGATCAGGCACTTGCAGAATCAGTTGCCTTTTTCAGCGCACAGGCGGAGCAGAGCCGTAACCTCCTGCTTGGCAGGCTGGGGCACGACATGCGCAGCCCTGTCCAGGCGATTCAGGTCACTGCTTCGTATCCGGCAGCCTTAATGCCGGGGAGCGAGTATCGGGAGCAGCAGCCCGCATGCAGGCGTTGCTTGACGACCTCACCGTTTTCAATCCGACAAACCTCGGCTTGGGCATCAACGTAACGCTCACGAGTGTCAATCTGGCGGATGTGCTTGCCGACGAGCCGGAGGAGTTGCGTGCAATTCATCCTGACAGGCAGATCGAGTTACACGTGAATGGTGCAACGGCCCACGCGACGCCAGCCGTGCCGGGACCCATGCAGCCGGGAACGCGACGACCGATCATTTCTTGCCCGACGGCGCGGGGCCGGCATCGCCGTTATGCTCCTCGGCTGCAAGATTGCCGAGATGGTCATCGACCGCACTGCCTATCGTGGGATGGAATTGCGCGTCCCCGAGAAGGTCCGTCATTTCGAAGCGCGTGAGCTTGTCCCGCACAGGGTCCTTAAGCTCGGCGAAGTGCAACTCGATGCCACGCGTTCCCAACTCGCGGATCAACTCGCGAAGCATATCGGCCGATGTCACGTCCACGCTCGTCACCGGCTCTGCCGCCACGACCACTCTGCGCACGCGTGTCGGCGATGCCGCGATGGCCTGTGACAGACGCTCCTGAAACAGCTCGGCGTTGGCAAAGAAGAGCGGGGCATCCCAGCGGAACAGCACGAGACCGGAAATCTGTTCACCGTGCGGATAGCGCTCCAGGTCATGGTAGCCGCGCAAGCCAGGAACGCGCCCGAGAATCGCGAAATGCGGTCTCCAGCCATCCCACAGAAATTCGATGATCGCTATCGCCACCGCGAGGCAGATACCGGGGATGGCGCCGAAGACAGCGACGCCTGACAGGCACGCGATGGATAGCCAGAATTCCCATTGCTGGATGCGGAAAATGCGCTTGAGGTCGTTGATCTCGAAGAGGCCGATGGCCGCGGCAATGACCACCGCGGCGAGCGCGCTGGTGGGCAGATAACGCAGCAGGTCCGGTGCCACCAGCAGCAGCACCGCGACCGCCACGGCGCCTACGACGCCCGTCAACTGCGTCTTCGCGCCTGCGGCTTCCGCGACGGGGGTGCGGGAGGAGCTGCTGCTGATCGGGAAGCCGTGGAACAGTCCCGCCGCGAGGTTGGCGGCCCCCAGGCCGATCATCTCCTGGTTCGGATCGACCCGGCTGTTTGCGCGCGCAGCGAAGGTTCGCGACAGCACGCTGGTATCGGCGAAAGCGATGAGCGCGACCGCGCTGCCGCCGAGGACGATCTTCGCCAGATCAGCGCCGCTTGCCCACGGCAGTGCGAACGCCGGCAGTCCTTGCGGAATCTTGCCGAGCACCTTGACGCCAAGACTGTCGAGGCCGAATACGCTGACACACAGCGTCGCCAGCACGACCGCGATAAGAATGCCCGGAAGCTTTTCGAAACGCTTCAGAAAGAGGATGAGTACGAGGCTTCCTGCGCCCACCGCGAAGCTGGTCCAATTGGCCTTGCCCGCGGCTATGGCCTGCACAAGGCTGGTGAGGTCCCGAAGCGGTCCTTGTTCTTCGATGGAGATGGCGAACAGCTTGGGCAACTGGCTGATCAGCACCGCGAGCGCAATGCCGTTCATGTAGCCGTAGCGGATCGGCTTGGACAGCAGTTCCGTGATGAAGCCCAGCCGCAAGATTCCCATCACGATGCAGACCACACCGGAGACGATGGCCATCATGCTGGCAACCGCGATCGCGCGAGAGGGATCGCCGGCGGCGACCTGCGCAACCACCGCCAAAATGGGTGCGGCGAGCGCGGAGTCCGGCCCGAGCACCAATATTCGGCTGGGCCCGAATACCGCATAGGCGAGCAGCGGAACAATCGTCGCGTACAGGCCGCACACCCCCGGAACGCCCGACGCCTCCGCGTAAGCGATCCCGACCGGCACTAGCATCGTGGTCAGCACCAGACCCGCGGCCAGATCCTTCGGCAGCCAGCTTGCCCGATACCCTTTGACGACCTGAATGACGGGCAACGAGCGAAGCCATCGTTGTGCGCGTCCTGCGTTGCGCTCCGAGTGGATGGGGCTATCGGTTCCCATGATTCGCACCTTCAGACAATTGAGAGGCATGGATGGCGACAGTATGCTCTTGACCCTGCAGCCAGAATGGCACTTGCATTAACGGCGAGTTGAACCGACTCCGTGCCGGGCATCTTCCCGGACACCATTATTCTTTGCCGGGTGCGTCTGAAGGGGAATAGCTGACTGCAAAAGGGCCCGGACTGAAGCCAATGGCTGATTGCAGCATCGGCAGCTCCTTACTTGCTGAATCAGCAGCCCCCGGTTCTGTTGACGGGGTGCGAAGTTACCGCGTAGTACATTCCGATAGACGGTTAGTTGCGTTTCTTGATTCGCGAAAAAGGACCGAGAGGTGAGCTAACACGGGAAGCAACATTGCTCCTTCTGTCATGCCTGAATCGGACCCGGCAGATTCCCGATCCGGCTATCGGCGATTCCTTCGGTCGCAGCCATCAATGCCTCCCGCGCCGGAATACCGGCGGCCGGTCAGCTTACGTAGACTGCGTTCTAGCCCTGCAACAGATGCCCTTCCCTCTCGCCACTGGCCGACGCAAACGCGTCCGTACGAACTAACACCTTGCGCGATCGCCTTGCGGGACTACATTTAATCAATATCCGTCAAGACCATGTGACGTGATACGAGCGGCGAATCTCGGAATGTGTCTGCGGCGGTGCGATAAAAGGAGATACCAAATGGCAGAGATAGACAAGGAAGACGTCGTTGCGGTGCTGAACCGGATTCTCGAATCCGAGCTGGCCGGCGTCGTTCGATATACGCACTACTCGTTTCTTGTTTTCGGATTCGGACGCATTCCGATCAGATCCTGGCTGCGCGAGCAGGCCGACGAATCGCTGTTGCACGCACAGCAGGTCGGAGAGTGGATTACCACATTGGGCGCCTATCCGTCGCTTGCGATCGGTCCCCTCCTCGACTCGCACACGTTCGATATCTCGTCGATCCTCCGCGAATCGCTGCAAGCCGAGAACCTAGCGCTGACGCTTTATCGCGAACTGCTCGCGCTGGTCGAGGACCGCTCCGTTGCACTCGAGGAGTTCGCCCGCCAGATGATCCATATCGAAGAGATGCACGCGGGCGAAGTCGACAAGATGCTGCGCCGCCCTGGAGAAGTGACGACGTCGACTGAACGTCAGGCGGGCCAACCCTGATCAAACGGACTATGGCGGCATGTGCGGGGCGCGCCACGGACGGTGGCGCGCCCCTTCGGGCTATCTGGCAGGAAGACCCAGCATGACACGCGCATGGGCGGCGCTCGCCACCGGCCGGCCATATTCGCCGCACAACGAGGCCACCCGCGCAACCAGTTGCGCGTTGCTCTTCGCCAGCGTGTCCTTGTCCCAGCGCACATTGTCTTCCAGACCCGTGCGGCAGTGGCCGCCCAGTTCGAGAGTCCAGTGATTGACCTCCAACTGATGCCGTCCGATACCGGCGGCGGTCCACGTTGCATCCGGCAGTAGCGCCTTGAGTTGTTGCACCTCGAACTCAAGAATCTCGCGACGCGCGGGCAGCGCGTTTTTTACACCCATCACGAACTGAACGTGCACGGGAGATTTCAGCAGCCCTTGTTGCACGAGGTCCCCTGTGCTGTACAACATCGCCAGATCGAAGATCTCGATCTCCGGTTTGACATCGTGGTCGAGCATCATTTGCGCAAGCGCACGCACAAAGTCCGGCGGATTTTCATAGACAGTCGTCGGAAAATTGACAGAACCCGTTGCGAGCGATGCCATATCCGGGCGCAGATCGAGCATCGCGCCGCGTTGCTCGAACGAACGGCCACGACCGCCTGTCGAAAACTGAATGATGATGTCAGGACAGTGTTTCCGGATGCCGTCCTGAAGAGAGGCGAAGCTCGACCGGTCGGAACTGGAGTTCTCCTGCTCGTCACGCACGTGCAGATGAACCAGCGATGCTCCGGCTTCGTACGCTTCGTGCGTGCTTTCAATCTGCTCGGAAATCGTGATCGGCACAGCCGGGTTATCCTTCTTACGCGGAACTGAGCCTGTGATGGCAACGGAGATAATGCACGGTTCGCTCATGGCTCACACTCCAGTTCAAGGTTTACGTCCCGCCTATAGGGCGAGGGATCATGACCGCGTGCCCGGCGAAATGCCCGTACACCACGTGTTCCAAGTCTAGTTCAAATGCGCGCGATGAGGACCGCGTATTGGGGACAGACGGAACGCGAGAACGCCCGGCAGCGTGTCCGCGTTACCACAACTCATCAAGGTGCATCCCGTTGAGATGGCATTTGAACAGCAAAAGGTAGCGCATGAAGTCGCTTCGTCAAGCCTATCGCCGACAGGCCTGGCTTAGCGAATCTGCCAAAGTCAAACCGCCGGCGACACGCTTCGCCGCCGTGAGTGTTGTCCCAACCTCGCATCCAGTTCGAGCGACTCGGCGAGTCTGCGATTAGGTACCTCGAGACCCTATGGAATGCCCGGAGGCAAGGCCTCGATAAACTCGCGCAGCAACAAGCCACCCTCGCCCGGCAACAGACGGTCATAGCGTGTTTCTTCGGAAATGGCCGCCGTAGTCGCAGGCCCCGTCGCGCTGGCGTCACAGAACTGCGCGTCCCGGATTCGTGCCAGCAACGCGAGGCTTCCAGACCTCCTCTAGACAATCCCCCTCGATAATTTTCTTTAGCAACACCCGCCTGCACGTCAGTCACTTAAACCGGCCCGGATTGGGCAGGTTCACTCCGCAAGCAGTCGTAACGCACCTCGTGCATCACAACTGCCCGCGCCCTCGATGTCTCAAGGAAAATCCCTTGCCCGCCGGTAGCACAGATGCGTTATTGCCTGGCGTTTCGCTTGAGGGCCACTCTAGGCATGTCCTTCGCACCGCAGTGGCGAATCTAGAAGCGGTGCGATACCGCGATGGCGCATGCAAACTGGCTGCGACTCGACGACGGCGCCGCGTTGAAGCCGTCGCCGATCGTCGCGGTCGCATTGATGACGTTGCCGGCGCCGGCGGTGCCCAGTGTCTGGCCATGCGCCCGCTGGAAGCCCTGCAGCGCGTACAGCATCGTGCGCGCCGATAAGTTGTACGATTCCGCCAGATTGAACTGCTCGTACTGTGCCGCGCTGGTGATGCTGTTCGCTTTGGTCGCCCGCGTGATGCTATAGCCCGCCGCCAGGTCGGCTGCCACGGTCGCGCGAAAATGCAGCACGGCGCCGACCGTGTTGAAGATCGCCTCATCCCGGAACGCCGAGCCCGCGCCAGGAATGTATTGAACGTTCGAATAGGATACCGACACATTCCACGCCGCCGAGAACGCGTAGGAGCCTGCGACCGCGACGCGCTGCTGGGCGGCCGCCGTCTGATAGCCATTGGTGAGCGCCGATACGCCAGGCTGGCCGCCCGAGTTCAAGGTCGAGTTTGCCCCCCAAGCGCCGCCTCCCAGCGTCGAGTTGTTGAATCGCTCGACGCCTGCGGCGACGCCCAGCGGCCCGCTTGAATACCGCAGCGCCGCGCTCCAGCTCGAACCCCGGCTTAAACTGCCAGGCACCGCGCCAGGCGAGTACGAGCCGCTGACGGTGAGGCCGTAAAACGCAGGCGACTTGTAGACAAGGGAGTTATTGACGCGGTATATCACGTCCAAATTGTCGATGTCACCAGCGTGCGCTCCGAAATAACCGGTTAGCCAGGTCGTGGGGCCATACGGACCCACCAGGGTGTAGTACGAGGTGTACTGACGGCCTGCAGTGAGCGTACCGTACCTCGCATTGGTCAGGCCCACGAACGCCTGTCTGCTGAACCCGGCATTCGCGAACTGCTGGGTGCCGCTAAGGAGGTTAAACCCGGACTCAAGCGTAAACACGGCCAGTGTGCCACCCCCAAGATCCTCAATCCCCTTGAATCCAAGGCGATTGCCATTCCAGATATTCTGACCAAGCTTGACGTTGGAATGGCCGTTGACCGTCGAGCCGAGCGACGTCTGGCTGCTCTGGTAAACGAGCCCTGCATCGACAATCCCGTACATCGTGACACTGCTCTGCGCGAACGCGGGTGCGGCAACGCATACGGTGCCGAAGATAAAAAGCGCGCTGATATAGGCACCGTTGCTTTTCATTCAGATCCTTTTGCGGCGGAGGTATCTGTCTAGGCGCGCTACCGTAGGCCTGCGGCAGATCAGGAAGGGCGCACTGCATGATAGGCAAGTTATGCAGCGGGTGCTACCGGCGAAACAGGCGAATGTCGCGAAATTGGCGTAAGAAACGAGCTGCACGAGGCGCGAGTTGCCAGGGCGACATTCCAACATGCGCTGCGCTGCCGATCGCGACTTTAGGCTGGCGGCAGTCAGTTTGGGGAAGTTGATCGGAACAATCGCGCGGCAAAACCGTCAGTCGCTCGAATTGCGGACATCTCCATCGCGACCGAATTCCATCACAGTCAATGTCATACGCATGCCTCCCAACCATACGAATGATTCGCTCAATTCCGGGTTGCCGCAATAACACAGAGGATTGTCAGCGCGCACAGCCTATCGGCATGAACAAGAGATCAACCGGAGAGTGGTCCTCGCGGTGGGTTCGGCGCTCTTCCCTTGTCCGTCGACAAACGTCCTCCAGGTAAGGCAAAACGATACATCAATTGGTTGCACCACCTTGCATCTCGGAAGATGTCGATGTGACAACAGGCAGGGAAAACCTGACCTGCTCTCACGTCTCGATCTCGCAAACAGGCGACAGGAAAACCACGCATTCTGTTGCTGACCCGGTGGCGTTACTGTGTTTTCCACATCTAGCAAGGCTTTACCGTACAACTCGGCTCCAATAGCCGGAAGGACAATCGCACGACGAGCCACAGTATTCGAATCGCGCCACCAGCGTTGGACCGGACTTGCTTCACAAGCGCATCACCGTACGTCACCACCCGTGCCACAACGCGCAATCCCATGGCGGATGCAAATCGTCCGATGCGCGAAACGAAGCTTCCCAATTTAGTGACTTGTCACCTGGCTGCCCCCATGGCCAAATGACGTCTATGATTTCAATTGATCCGCTGCCGCAGGTGAGCGCCGTTGTCGATGCAAGCGTGTCGCGCCAGCTCGCTGACTGCAACGGAGACGTTCGGACTGGAAGGAGCACCGAGTTTGTCCTGAGTTCTCACCTGAGGTTCCGCGTGGCCGCTCCCGGCAATTGCTAGTTGAGGAAAAACGCCAAGGCGCGGCGACGAGAACCGGTTGTGATCGGCAGGACGATCAATGGATCTGTGTATAGGAACTGAACATGCAAAATTCATCCAATGGCGATCTGTCGAGCGCTTTCATCGTGACACACCCGCTTGACCCGGAAGACGGGAAGATCACCGAGGCAATGCGCGCCGTGACCCGTTCCGCCAAAGGCATGCAGCGGGGAGTCGAGGGACGTGGCGCGTTCGATGCGATGATGGAACGCGTTTTACCCTACACGGGCGTGACGTTTGAATCCGGATCGGTCGGCGGCATTCCTGGGCTCTGGGTCAACCCTGAAAATAGCCGGCCTGACGAAGCGATACTCCATCTTCACGGCGGTTGGTTCAACTTTGGATCCGCCAACGCATTCCGCCACCTCGTCGCCCAAATCGCCGGGAGGAGCGGAGTCAAGGCATTCGTCCCAGATTATCGGTTGGCGCCTGAACATCCTTTCCCCGCGGCAGTGGATGACGTGCTGTCCTGCTATCTTGGGCTCGGCGAGAGCGGCATTTCCCGGATTGCGGTTACCGGCGACTCGGCGGGTGGCAATCTTGCCTTGATCCTAGCTTCGCGCATCGCCAACGGAGAAGTCGCCGCGAAGGCGACACTCGTGGGCGCGGTTGCGTTGTCACCCGTTACGGATTTGACGCTCTCCGGCCCGACGTACGAAACCCGTGCGGACGCCGATCCGCTTTTCACGCGCGCGCAAGTGTCGGAACTCGTCCATGCCTACTTGCGAGACGCTGACCCCAAACATCCCTTGGCTTCGCCGCTTCACGCGCCCGTGACCGGCTTGCCGCCCGTCCGCGTTCACGTGGGAGACGATGAAGTCCTGCTGGACGATTCGCGCCTGTATGTCGAGCGTGCGGTCGCCGCAGGCGTCGATGCGCGAGTTGATGTCTGGTTGGGCATGCCGCACGGATTCCATGGCAGCATCGGAACGTTGAAGGCCTCGGCACAGGCTCTCGATGCCATCGGCACGTTTCTTACGGAGAGACTGCAGTTGGGTAGAGGCTCGTGAAGGGGCACCCGCGTGGATTGATCGACCGGGGAAGCCGCCACTTGAGAGACCATGTCTGCGCCCCGGATCGTGACCTCGCGAACGTCGCGCCCATCGACCGCCGGCCGCGCGTCAAGGTCATCAATTGCACTCAGAAGAAGTGCATGATGCCAAAGTAGCCACCTTGCTGGTTGTGCCCCGGCAGCGGTTGCGAATCGGCCGTTTCAACTGGGAACGCTGACGGCTTTCCGTTGAACATGGCCCCGACCGTCAGGTAGAGGAACGTCCGCTTGGACAGGTTGTAGGTTGAGCCGATGGCAGCAAGATTTCCGGTGCCGCCGCCGTGATTCACGTTGCCGTGATACCAGCCAGCCTGCAAGGCGAGTGCAGGGGTTGCCTGATAAGATGCACCAATCCACTCTTGCTGGCTCCGCGTCGCCGCGTAGGGGTTAAAAGAGTCGGCAACCGTATCCTGCCCTGACGAGACAAGTTGCTGATAGCCCGCGTACAACTTCAGCCCACCGAGCTGGTAGGTGGCGCCTGCCATGTATTCACGCGACGCGGTGTACAGCCCCGAGAACTTTCCGTTGTCGTCGCGGAGTTCTTCGTACACTCCGTACGCAGCAAAGTTCACGAGCGTGTACTGTGCACTCACACTGAACTGACGTCCGCCCCGGAAGTTACCTGCCTCGTTGCCAAAACCGTCTTGTACCCGGAAAGAGAAGCCAGCCCAGATCGGCGAGTTGTAAGTAATGACGTTCGATCGGGGACCCCACGCCCGTCCGAAAGCGAAGTTTGCAATGCCTGTTCCCACCTGTTCTCCGAGCGGGTCAATGTACCAGCCAGTTTCGTCGGTGAGACTCATCGCCCGTCCAAACCAGATGCTTCCAAACTTGTCGTTGGACAGGCCTACATACGCGTCACGGGTAAAAAGCGAGTTGGGAAAAATCTCACCGGTTCCGGAAGTGAAGAGGCTTTCGAGTTTGAAGACTGCATGCAGACCTCCTCCGAGGTCTTCGTCGCCTTTCAGGCCGAACCAGCTGTATCCATACTGATTGCTGCCGAACCTGAAGTTGTTTTTTGACTGACCGTTCGGCGTCGCAACGTTGGTCACAAAGTCAATGCCCGATGCGACGCGTCCATACAGGGTCACGGTGCTCTGCGCGTAACTATTGCAGACACCGAGTGCCATGACAGCCGCGCAGAAAATGATCTTTCTCATTTCGTCATCCTTACTTTAAAAAAGAGTCTCCAAAAATCGCTTGACGACCTCTTTCGGGTCGCTGCAATCGGCTTGCAACGGCAGGCTGGTCGTAACCGGCTTCCCGCTCCAAGGTCCCAACCCCGAAACTGCCGCTTTTCGAGCTACCACGGGCACCCGGAACATAATGGCGCGGACACCCGCTACTACTTTCCGCTACGACCTCTTGCGAAACGTTTTTATCGCGGATGGCAGATGGCGGACGGTGGTTGCGAGCAGAATCGCGCAGGCCTGAACGAGGAGCTGAGCAGCGGGGCCCGCACCAAGCGCCAGCACGAGCTGACCGAGTTGCGCCATGAACAGTGCGGCCACCGCACTCGCGACGACGCTGCCTCTGCCGCCCGTGAACGGCGTGCCTCCGACCACCACGGCCGCGACCGCCGGCAGGAGATAGTCATTACCCGACGTCTGCGAAGCGCTTCCGATGAATCCGGCGAGCAGCACCCCCGCCGCGGAAAAGCAAACGGCGGAGGCGAGGTACGCCCCAATCTTGTACTTCAGCACGTTGACGCCTGCGGCTTCAGCCGCGCGCGGGTTCACCCCCACAGCGACGAACCTGCGCCCTACCGTGGTCTTGCGGGTAATGATCCACGCGGTCGTCACGAACGCGAAGGCGAACCAGACGTTGGCCGGGAGCCCAAGGAACTGGGCGTGCGAAATGGTTTGCATGACGGTTGGGACTGCAACCGGAACGTTACCGGTCAACGAGCGGGCGCAGCCGATCAGCAGCGCGTTGACGGCAAGCGTCGCCACCAGCGGCGTAATCGCGACCCTCGAGATGAGCGCACCATTGATGATTCCGACGATCCCGCCGACGCAAACAGTAAAAATGACGGCAAGGACGATGGAATTGAATGCGAATCCCGTCCTGGCCATGACAATGCCGGCGAGCGAAACCATACCGATTGCCGACATGTCCAACCCGCGCTGCTGAATGACCAGCGTTTGGCCCGTCGCGACAATCGCAAGAATGCCAGCGAACGGAAGCATGGCCAAAATTGAGCCTCGCGTCATCGTGCCCGGCGCGACGATGGAACTGCACGCAAAGAGCAGGATCAGCCCGACCCAGATCCATGAGAATTCATCAACCGCTGGTAGCCGTGCCGGCTTTGCTTTTGATTTCGACTTAGAGGGCTCAAGGAATTCCGACATAACTTCCGCCTGATTGTGCATTGCGTTTTTCATTTCGCCACCACCATTTCTCTGCTCTTGGAATAGAGCGCGACTGATGCGAGGATCATCCCGCCCAACAGGTACGACTGCCACGAGTCGCCAATATCGAGGAATGAGGTGACGACATTCACCTGAATGATGAGGAGCGCGCCCAGCAGCGAACCGACGAAGGAGCCGCGTCCGCCAAACAGGCTTGCACCGCCGATCACCACCGCTGCGACGCTTCCGAGCGTGTAGTTGATGCCGGCGCTCGGGTCGCCAGTGCCGACCTGCGCCATCATGGGCACGGCAGCGACGCCCGCAAGAAACGAACACCCCATGTACGCGGCGAGCGACGTCAGTTGCGGGCGGGCACCGGACATCCGCGCAGCTTCGACGCGGGAGCCCACGCCGCGCAGCGTGAGACCGGCCCTCGACTTGAACAACGCGATTTCGAGCACCACGGCAATCACGATTGCCACGATCGCGACAATGGGCATGACGCCGAGCTGGGCACCGATCGACTCCACGATGGGATCCGCGATCAGGCCGCCCGGAACCGGGCGCAGGAGCAGCGACACCGCTTGAAGCGCCATGTACGTCGCGAGTGTCGCCACCATCGGATGCAACCGGAACGGGCCGACAAGCATCCAGTTCACGAGTCCGACGGCAAGGGCGACGAGCAACACGATCACCCACCCAGAGAGCTGATGGCCTAGCGAGGCGCCATCCGTCAGGAAGAACGACTGTATGACGACGATCAGCCCCATGAGCGGCCCGACCGAAAGATCGATCCCGCCAACCAGCATGAGCATCTGCTGCCCGTATGCGACGATGGCCAGTGTCGCCACGAGCGCCAGCATGCCGCTGAGGTTTCGCGCAGAAAGGTAGGTCGGATTGACGTGCGCCGCATACATGCCGAGCGCACAGACTGCAACGGCAAGCATCACGAGCGGCGCCCAATCCCCAGCAGCCCACTTCCAAACGCCGGAGGTTCGGGAAGCGCCCTTCTCCCGCTCAGTCGTTGCGGTCAAGACGGCAGACGTGATGTTGTTCTCACTGACGGCGTCGTCGTCCAATTCCTTGACGACATGGCCGCGCGAGAAGATGAGCACACGGTCACAGAGTCCCGCCACCTCGTGCGCATCCGACGAAACGACAATCACGGCGGTGCCTGCGGCCGCGGCCTCGCGAAGCACCTTGTAGATTTCCATCCGTGCGCCAATGTCCACGCCCTGGGTCGGCTCGTCGACCAGCAACACCTTGGGATGACTGGCGAGGACACTCGCCAGCACAAGCTTCTGCTGGTTACCGCCCGACAAGGTACGAATAGGCGTGTCAATGGACGGCGTCTTGACAGCGAAGCGCGTCACGGCGTCCCTGGCGCGCTTTGCTTCGCTGCGCTGGCTCACCCATCCCTTGATCGAATCGAATGGGAGACTACGGATCGAAAAATTTTCGCGCACCGACAATTCGCCGAAAATTCCCTCTCGATGACGATCGCCCGGCAGATAACTGATGCCCGAATCGGCGGCAGCCTGCGAGTTGCGAAGCTTCGCGGGAATGCCGGCCACCGTGACGCTACCGCGGCTTCGCGTCTGTCCCGCGAGGGCTCGCATGAACTCTCGCTGGCCGTTGCCGTCGATCCCCGCGAGGCCGACAATCTCGCCTTTCCTGACCCGAACCGATATGTCGGTAAAGCCGGCACCACGCAGCTTCGTCACGTCGAGAACGACGCTTGCGCCACCATTGTTGCCCTTGGCCGGGAAGTCGCGGTCGAGCGCACCGCCAACGATCAGTTCGACGATCTCCTGTTCGCTGAGGCCCGCGGCCTCATAGGTGCCCTGACCCTGACCGTCGCGAAGAACCGTCAGGCGATGCGCAATTTTCTGCACCTCGCGGATCCGGTGCGAGATATAGACGACCGAACAACCCGAAGCCGTTATCTTGCGGATGCGCTCGAACAGACGTTCGACGTCTTCCGTCAACAGATGTTCGGTAGGTTCGTCGAGGACCAGAACCTTGGGCTTTGCAGCAAGCGCTTTGACGATTTCGACGATGAACCGCTGCTCGGGGCCCAAGCTCACCACGCGCTCGTTCGCATCGATTGCAACATCGGCGCTCCATTGCCTCAGGAGGCCTCGCGCCCATTGCGCGACCTCCATCAAGGACGGACGCTGCTCGGCAGGCACGCCGAGATAAAGGTTTTCCGCTACGGTCAGGTCAGGCATGAGCGCCGGTTCCTGCCGTACGATAGCCAACCCCAACCGGCGTGCCTGCTCCGTGTCTCCTCGCGTTTCCGTGCCGTCGATCACGACGCGTCCCTTCTCCGGAACAAGGGCGCCGGACGCGACGGCCATGAGCGTGGACTTGCCTGCCCCGTTCTCGCCAACGAGACCGTGTACCTCGCCTTCGACCACCGAGAACGTCACGTCGTCAAGCGCCCGGACTCCGGGGAAGATCTTGGTGACACCATCGACCTGCAGCAGCGTTTTCTGGTCATTCATGATTCGTCTCGAACAATTACTGTGCAAATACTTCCTTGAACTTGTCGGTAGGAAGCGCGGAGGAGAGATCTGCGTCAGGCGGAGCGGCTCTGATGGTTGGTCGCGGAGTCGCCCGCCGCATATGCGGCCGTCCCGAAGACGCAGGCGCTAAACGCCGTGGCAATCTTCGCGAGTGCGCCGCCGAATCGGTACGCTGCATCGACTTCAAACCTGTCGAAGGAGGCCTTCATGAAATCGCGCGGGTCTTCCGTGTTTTGCGTGCCAGTTATCCAGGCCATAGGCGAGTCGAACATATTGATCCTTGATTCCGTTGTTGAATGTTGCCAATGCGCCCACTAGTTGCATTGCTATGTCCTACGAACTATTGACAAGAGAACGTGCCTTTCTGGTTCTTTTTTTTGTCTGCATGAGATTTATTAAGTAGAATTTGAATTCCGGCAGTGAGTGCGGATTGCTTCGAGAGCGGAATGCAATAGTTCGAAAACGAACAGAGGAATGCGGGGCGAGGTGTGACTTGCCGGCATAGCCCAGGATTCGACTGCTGAATTGCATCGCCTTTGCCTCCACCCGGAGCCTTGCAAACACGGAGACCGGATAGGCCGTCCTCCGTTTGGGCCACTCGAAAAGCACGAATCCACTGCGGGCCGGACGACCAGCCTGAATTTCTTTCTGCCCGACAGATTCTTGTCGGAATTACAAATAAGTAACTAGCAATACCGACACACAAGAGGACCGACGGCAGTTGGTCAACGAGAAGCCATCAGGATGCGCAGCATCACATCCGTGCTCTCGGCATATCATTTCAAATACGACGATGCTATCTACGATCGATTTATATAGGATGATGTGTTTCGGAATGAACAAAGTCAAGGGCCCTAGGGAATCTCCCTACCCATGTCGCATGGGTCACGGATTTCACATGGGTGTCGTCTCAAAGAGGGCGCGACTGCGAGCGGCGATGCCGCAACTGACCGCGTGACGCATCTTCGCTGCACTCCGTGATCGCCTGGTTATTCTTGAGCGTGGTGCAAAGCAAAGACGGATGAGCCCGCCAGCAGTGTGGGCTCGCGGGTTGGCGTGCAGATAGGGAAGATGCGCAAGTCGTAACTGGACACGCTCGCGGGAGCGGTGCCAGTCGATCGTCGAGCGGGCGACGACCGAGACGGCGACAGTGTTCGGGCTATCGCAGATATCGTGTGCACGCGCTGTGCGAGGCTCGGCGGTTCGCCGCGTTGACGACCAGGTAGCGGCATTGCCCCTCCTGGACCTCGAATATCATCTCGTGCCGTGCGCAATCGTTCCGTTCAGGCCGGCTACGTGCTCAATGCCATTCAAGGCAACAGACGTCCTCCCTCTCCCGGCACGACACGATGGCATCGCCGAATCTTCAGACATCAAGCAAACGAGGATTGAGCTCCCGTCAAACAAGATCGTCGATCCTCTTTTCGAGGATCTCTGTCATTTCTGATAAAACCATTCTTTGCCGACCGCTCAACGAATCCACGATCTGGACGCCGGTCATTCGATTCGCACCTGCTTGCGCGTCTGATCCGACCTCTCGATGGCATCAATCACCTTGTGAAGGGCTACCGCGGCATCAAAATCAGGGGCAATGTTGGTTCCCTGAACCAGATCCTCGGCCATCTGCCGATAGATGGCCGCCACGTTCCGCGCAAAGTCCGTGTCCGCGAAATCGAAGTAGTGGGACTTCGCAACCTCAACCTCGCTATACGCCTGTTCGCCCCTGCGGCCAGCCTCCACGCGCAATGGCGAGATATTAATGACGGGAGCCTGGTCATTCGTCGCGGTAATGCGCAAATCGCCCAGCGTTCCGTTGATTTCCCACAGCAGGCGCGTGCCGCGCGGCAGGCCCCCGCGAAGCTCCAGGGACAACGGTGCTCCCGACTTCAAAACGGCATTGACCATCACATGATCGTGTGTTTGCATCGGGATCGAGTCGCCCGTCTCGACGATGCGCACGGTCTTCCGGCGCTGCGACACCACGCCCTCCATCTCGTAGACGGGGCCGAGCACACTTTGCACGGCAGCAAGCGCATGCCCACCGATGATCGACAGCATGGTTGCGCCGTTGCGCGAATCCATGGCGTACGAGTCGCCGCGCGTGACTTCGTCACCCCAGGTAGGGCCGCAGCCAAGATAGGTCGACGACAACACGTCGCCTACGTATCCATCAGCCACGATCTTGCGCACGAATTCGACCTCGGGCGACGCAGTGGCCTGGGTGCCCACCACCGCCCGTACCTTGGCCTGCTTGGCGAGCTCTGCAAGCTCGATCGCTTCTGCAAGGCCGTTTCCGAGCGGCCATTCACAATAGACATGCTTGCCCGCCTCCAAAGCCGCAGTGACAACTTCACGATGATGGGGAACTTTGACTGTTACGGCCACGACGTCGATATCCGGGGAGGCCACCAGCTCCGCCACGTTCGCGAACGCGCGCGGAATGCCGAAGGCAGCAGCGGCGGCCTTTGCGCTCGCGAGACTGGTGTTTGCCACGCCGGCGGTCTCGAATACATCGGACAGCGCACGCAACGCAGGAATATGAGCTGTCGTGCCCCAACCGCGCTCCGTGCTCACTCCCACGATTCCCACTCGAAAACGTTTTTTCATTGCATCCTCGAAACCATTCAGTCATTTGTAGAAAGGCCGTCCTTTTTTTGTCAGGTACGGCTCGAACAGAATCCTGCTCGATGCAGACCTGAAACAGCGGGATAAAGGCTTAACGAATTAACTTCACTCATTCAAGACGGCTGATGGTGCCTTCAATGGTGCATCGCATGTCCGAGCGTCTGGGCTGTTACGCCTCAAGGACATCGACGCGTAACGTCACACCGGTCATTTGCCCACACTCGGATGCGGCCGGTATTGTCCCGTCTCCATCAGCTCCGAAGCG
>NZ_JARESV010000030.1:0-103507 GCF_046026985.1 Paraburkholderia sp. RL18-101-BIB-B | reverse complement strand
CAACCGGCTTTTGGCAAGGCCGGTCCAGCACGTCGACAAACAGTGTCTCGGTGCGCAGCGAAACACGCCCCGGAAGATTCCGACGCGACGGTTCGACAACGATTTCATGGGAGCGAAGACGCAGATCTTGCGCTACACGTCGCAGAACGCGCGTGGCCTGCTGCTGGAGAGCAGCGGTTGCGCCGGCGCCAGCGGATCGGCGATCCGCGTAGAACAGCTTGGGAAATTTCATGATGAACCTCGAATAGACGAGGCGACCCCCTTGCGGGGTGTTGCCCCGCAAGGGAAGCGCGCCGGTCAAAGCGCGCAGAAAATCAGTGGGTGATCCGGTAACCGGACCCGCTGGAAACCAAATAAACGTGTTCGCCTGGTGCGAACTGCTGGTCGTCAACCTGCGTCACCACAACGGTTTGCCCGTTGGCGCGACGCAGAAAGACTTCGACGCCGCTGTGACGCGACATCGCAGCGCTGACATGCTGCGAGATGAATCCTGCAGCAGCGCCTGAGAGCGCACCCGAGATGTAACGACCGCGCCCGTTCCCGATGATCTGGGAGCCGAGAAACGCGCTCGCCGCAGAGCTCACGATCGAAGTCAGGCCGGAGGAATCCGAACTCGACTTGATCGTGACCTGACGGACCCGGACGATAGTTGCCTGTTCCATCTGTCCGATGTGCTGGACGTCGTATCGCTGATACGTATTCGGCGAGCCGAAATCCGCACTGGCGCAAGCGGTGAGAAGCGAAAGCAGGGCGATGCTGATCAGAAGTTTG
Source organism: Paraburkholderia sp. RL18-101-BIB-B (assembly GCF_046026985.1). Lineage (NCBI taxonomy): Bacteria > Pseudomonadati > Pseudomonadota > Betaproteobacteria > Burkholderiales > Burkholderiaceae > Paraburkholderia > Paraburkholderia sp. RL18-101-BIB-B. Next base: position 102,736 of record NZ_JARESV010000030.1, on the reverse strand, counting down.
AACATGGTTGCCTCAACGAAAGAAATGGACAACCACCGGTCAGGGAGGTTGCCCTGACGGGGAAAGAAATCTAGGAGCGAGACAGGGCGTCCCATGGGGGGGCATCTGTCCCGAACAGGTTGTATGTGCCGCTTACGCAGCGCGTCGATCTGCAGGCTCGCTCGTGTGGACTGTTACCCACTTACCGTTCACCAGAACGTCGCGCATGAGCGTGCCGTTCAAAACATAGGTATGGGTGCTGCCCACTCGTGGCGAGCAGGGACGAACCGACAGCGTTACCGCTTCGGTGCGGACATGAAGATTTCGAACAGTGGACATGGCGTTCCTCGTTGAAAAGAATGACGAGAAACGCCCTGTAGGGACGTTCCCCACAGGGTTAAAAAAAAATGGTTGCGTTGTCTCAACGACAAAAAAGGGACAACCATCCGTCAGGGAGGTTGCCCTGACGGGAAGAAGAAATGTCTTGCTGGGAGAGAACGGCGCGCCACTGGTGCACGCCAAGGTAATGAAAAACGCTTTAATGGTGGGCGGGGACGGCCCTGACCACGTTCGTGTAACCCGTCGCACCGACCGACGCTTCCGGATTCCAGATCGCAACAATCTGGCTATCTGACATCCAGTAGACCTGTTCGTTAGTTCCGGCGATGCGTCCATTTGCGCGGACGGCATCGGGAAATTCATTGCGCAGATCAGTCAGAAACATGTCGTAGGTGTACGCCGTCTTCGCCTGGGTAAAGCCGTGGCTGTAGACGAGATCAAGCAGCTCGCGCGACTTGCTATACGCCTCAGCCTGCGAGACGCCCGCAACAACGCGAGTCAGGTAATGCAGATCGACACGCCCGCTTTGCACGAGGTGTTTGTCCGCTTCGATTGTGAAATCCTGGTCCCAGATGACGATGGCCGAACCGTCGCTCCAGACGGAGCTGATTCGCCCGCCATACAACTTCACAGGCAGGACTTCGACGTCTTGAGCGACAACCCGCTGGTTAGCGGAGAAGCCCCACTTCGAATCAACCATGACGACTTCGTTGGAAGAGACTGCAGCCATGAGAAAGCTCCTGAAATAAGGGAGCCTCTCCCAGTGGGAAGGAGGCTCCCCACGGGATGAAATATGAAGCCGACCGGCATCAGCCGGTACTGGCACTACGGATTACAACGAAAACGGAACGTTGCTAACCGATGCGATCGCGGTAGCAAGAGCTACGACGCCAACCAGAAACGTAAGCATCTTCCAGGCTTCCGCGTCCTGCCGGGTGTACCAGGCGAGGCTGCTGAAAGCATGTTTGAGCGTAGAGGACATGGACAACTCCTGAAAAAATTCGGGAGCTACCCTGATGGGAGGCTCCCATCGGGAAAAAAGGAAAAGGCTGACGCGAACGTCAGCCTTTCGATAATCCATTCAACGAGTGAATGGCTGGAGAGAAAAATTGGACGGACCTGGAAAGGAACGTCTGGAGGTCGATGCGCAGTAGCGCGGGGAATGAAGCCAGTCTAAAGGCCCGTGCGGTCTTGCTACACCCGCAATGCTTCGGTTTTCCGCCCGTCTCTCGCCGACGATGCCCGCGTGACGGACAAAAAAAGCCAGCCTTCGAAGGCTGGCTAAGAAAGTTCGTCCTTCCGAGGGTGGCCGTTCGAACTTGAGAGGACTTCATTGTATCGGCCGGTCCGAACGCCAATCTCCCGAAAAGATGCCTGTTTAAGGGCCGATTCGCCCTCACCGGGGGTCTTGACCGGCCGCGCCTTGACTTCGCGCTGCGACTGCGAAGATTAATACCGCTCATCCTTCTCCTCCGTTCTGAACCAACCAAAGAGGTATATCCATGCGCAATGATGCAACCACATCACTCATCGCCCTATGCATTCTGGCCGGTTCTAGGCTTTTTTCTCTGGCTCTCGCGCAGCCTCGGCGCAAGCTTTTCATCGGTATGCACCGCGGCCATGCCAATCGTTTTCTGCGCTGTCATAGCGCTTCTCGCGTGTCGAGCACCGGCCAGACAGCCAGCCAACTGATCACGAAAAACCCTGCAAGCAGTCGTCGTCACGGCCGCCGGCGGCAATGCTTTCTTTCATCCGATCAGCGACCCGTTCATCAACAGCGGCTGGGTGAAATGGGGCGTCGAAATCGTGTTTGTTGCGCTGCTTGCACTCGCGATCTACCTGCGTCGTCGCCGCCGTTATTGGTAAAGATCGGGGCGCCCATGCTGGGCGCACAAAAAAAACGCCGCCCCTTTTTGGGTGCGGCGCTTGTCGTCAGAAAATCAGCCCAGTTCGAGAATCAGCTGGGCGAGATCAGTGCACGGCGTTTCGTGTGATGCTACTTTCACCGGCGCGTTGTCCGGTATCGCCCACATCACCTGCTGGTCGCGCAGATTGCACAGCTTGTACATCGCCGAGCCGCGTGGTTCAGCCGGAACGTCACCGAACCGGAAGCTGAACTGCGCAGGCGCCTGCCCCTGAATATCCGACAGGCCGAGAAGGACAGCGAGCTCGTCAGCAATGCGCGCGCAATAGTCCTCAAGGCCATCAGGCAACCGGGTGACGCTGATGACCGTGTCGTCGGGCAACCGGCCGGCACCTGTCAGTAGCTCGCGATAGGCCGGAATCCCCATCTTCGCAAAACCGGGCGCTTCCATCTCCAGCTGATAGGCGGCTTCGGTGATGAAGCTACCGATCGCCGAATACTGCCAGCCAGCATTCACCCACGGTTTCCCGTCGAACGACACAAGCCGGTTTTCATCGTCGATCTTGTAGCATCGGACCGCCGGCATCCGCTCAAGCGCGGACGGATTGCGAGACGGCAGATGCAGGTCTGCGTCGACCAGCACGCTCCCGCAGTCATGCTCCTGGAGCACTCGCCACGCGCTCAGCGCGCCGCTTTCCCCGTAAATGGATTCGAGCAGTGCGGCATCCCGATGCAGCGAGACTTCTGCCTTTCCGCCGACCACTTCGTCCAACCGTTCTGCGAACCCCGCAGCTGTCAGGCTGCTGCGAACATCATCCAGCGATGCCTCGGGAATCGCCGCCCGGAACGACTGCGAAACGTCTAGCCGGATTACCTGGTCAGGAAGCCGGAAGGGCTTGGCCAGCAATGACCTCCAGGTGGTCACGTAGTTTTCTGGCTTAATGTACCCGGCGCGGCTTTGCAGCATCCCGCCTTCGCACGACGACGCGTGCCTGAACACCCTTCGCATGACGTCGGCATATCGCCCAAACGCTATCGCAGACCAGTTGTCGATGTGCGGATAGCAATTTTTCTCATATGTCCGCTCAAACAACGCGAACATCCATTCGCCATCCGCCGCCTGAAAAGCCCCGGCCTTCTTGCCAGTCAATACAGTTGCACCCATTTTGAAGCTCCGATAAGTAGATGCGGAGCAGCCCCCAACGGGCTGACCCGCTGAGGGAAAAAGGAAAAATGCCACCACGGAGGGCGGCAGCAAAAGAGCGTGATTACGACCGCGGAGAAGCGGCCTTGCGGCCCGCACTCAGCGGCGCTTCGGCACGCATACGCTCGCGCAGGAAAAAGAACACTTCCGTACGCCCTTCACTTTCTTCGTTCATGTTTTCGATGAACCACCACAGCGCATATTCAAGCGGTTGCGCGTCGAGATACGCGATGGTTTCAGCAGTCGTCATGGCGCTGGACTCTCATAGATAGAAATAGGCCACCTTACGGGTGGCCCTGAAACGGTCTGGATTTACGACCGTGTACGCGAAGGCATCTCGGCAAACGCGACCAAGCCATTCACACTCAGGAAAATCCCCGCGTACATCGCGAACATCAGCAGGCCAGCGAGCCAGCCTCGACCGCCGAAGCCCGCCAGCGCTCCGCAAAGGAAACAGACCTTCGCCGCAGCACCAGCCGTCAGCCAGCCTGCGAGGCGCCGGCCGCGCGAAGCAACGGCATCGAGAAACGCGCTGCGACGCCGTTCAGTCGCAATTGACGCCGCGAACAACAACGCAGCGACTGCGAGCACCAGCAGCAGCCGGGTCCCGACTTCAGGGCTGGCGAGCTCCTTGTGATGCAGGACGGCCTGCGCGAATGACTGAAAGACCGGCACCGCCGCGTAGTGGTTGGCCGCATAGGAAAGAGCGGCTCCAGCGACTGCGGACTGCGCACAGCGAATGAACATCTTGCCGACCGGGGTCGACGGTTTTCGTTGGGTCATTGAGACTCCATTAGTTAGAGAAGGGGAATTCGATGCCCCGCCGAAGCGGGGTCATCACAGACGTATAGCGTCGCGCCGCGAACGGGCGCGAGTCAGACGGAGACCTTGGCCTTTGGGGGCTTTCTGGTCTTTTTCACAGGCGGTTTTGGCGCATCGTAGCCAAAGCGCGACCATGCCGCCGGGTCGATGGGTATCGGATTCGTTCGTCCCGTTGCGAGGTTCACGAATACGCCCGAGAAGTTGAGACCACCGTTGCGAAACAGTGACCACAACAGGTTGAACGCCTGCACCGAGATCGCCTGGTTGATGACCAGCGACTGCTTGCGCAGTGCATCGGCCATCGAGCAGGACGGCGCATCGTCGCCCTTGTCATTCTTCGGATTCAGCAGGTCGGGGAACAGGTCGCCCACATGAGGCAACCTGTCATTCCGCGCCTTGCCGAACTCGCCGAGAATCACCTGGCCACGATCCGTCTCGTTGCCGCAGTCGAGGTAATAGCGCACCTTGCCACGCTTCGCAGCCTGCGCGATCGCATGACGTGCACGCCGTGAATCGACGCAGCCGATGACCATGTCCCCGTACAGATTCAGCTTCGAATCGACGCGGCGTGGCTCGGCTTTCCAGTTCGTTCCCATCAGCAGGTTCAGGCGGTTCACCAGCAACGTCGCCTTGTACTGGCCGACGTCGTTCGGATAGAAGCCCTGCCTGCCGACGTTGAACTCGCTGACCGTATCGTCGTCGTAGACCACGCATTCGATCCCGCCCGGATGACCGAGCTCGATCATTGCGTGATGCAGTCGGGCAAGTGAGGGAAGCAAGGCGCTGCCGGTACCGCCCGCCCCAACGACCACCACCTTCCACGGCCCGCTGAGCATGTGTGCCGGCGTCGTATGCAAAAGCGTCATACGACCTCCGCAGCCAACGCGGCCTGCCAGCGCTCCGGTACGTCGCGCTGAACCTCGAAGCGGCCCTTCGCGCACAACCGCAACGCGACGGACGGCACCTGATGGCAATGACCCAGCACCAGCGCCAGCTTCACATCGTGCTGATCGTCCCGATCATCGGTCGATGAGAAGTACGCCCTGCCACGACCGTGGGAATGGCAATCGACCACCAGCCATTCGTCGGCATGCAGCTGCGGACGCTCGTAATGGAGATGAGCCGGACTGTGCGACAACGAAGGAAGCGGCACCAGCCGGAAAGCGCCAGTCGACGCGTTCCACGTGATCCACGCTCCAACCTCGTTGGGCAACCCCGCACGCGCCATGCGCGCAAACCCGGCAATCAGATCCGCCGGCACCGCGCCGCAGAGGACTTCCGTCGCGTCAGCCGCCTCGCCATACGGCACGGGCGTCTGCCAGCTGAAGGAGCCGAGACGCCGCACCAGCCGTATCCACGGACGGTGGATTTCCAGAAACACGCCACTGGATGCAATCAGCAGCCGCTCGCCCGGTGCGGACATCGGGACAACCGGCTCGCGGGTTGGGACCATAACGGACGGGAACGAGCCCTGAAGCACCTGATCGACTGGATTCATTCCTGACCTCCAATCTTTCCAGCGACGAGCTTGCCCGCCGTTGCGCCTTTCATCGGAACCAGCGCATCGAGCGGAAACGCCTCGAAGCTGCCGTCCAGCATGTCTTTCCAGAACGCGTAGAAGCCGTTTTTGTACTCAACACGCTTGCCGCCGTGGTTCGGGTGCGTGAAGGCAGAGGTGAAAAAGCCCTCCTCCCACCCAGCGATGGCCGCGACCTCAATGCGACGCGGGACGTTAGCCGACCCAATGCAGATCTTGCCTTTGTCCCACGTATTGAAGTACGGAGGCTCGAAAAGCGGCGTGGCCGGATCGGGTCTGCTATCACCATTCAGCGCAAATACGCTGAAGCCATTGGTGCTGGCCTGGAAGACCAGTCCCGGATGAGGCACAACTGCACTGCGCTCACCCAGCTCCTCGCACTTGAAAAATACCCGTCGAGGAGCCGGCGGGCACCACCACGTCACCGCGGCCGACGTCACGCCGAGCACTGAGGCTGGGAGGAAATCGGCCTTGGGCGCGGCGTTGCAATCCAGCTGCAAAAGCGCCTCCATCAGGGCCTTGCGATCCAGCGGCCGGCCTGCACCGATGATCGGGCGACCGGTCTTGCGCTCTGCAGCGACAGGATGTGCCGTTGCATAGTGCGAGCCGTTAGGACCGGTATAGAGCAACAGGGCCGATGACAGCGTCACATCGTGACCCGTCTGGCCAATCGAAACATCATTCATTGGAAAACTCCTAGTTAGGGTCCACCACCAGCGCCATCAGGCGATCGAGGTGATGAAGCATGCGTAACCCGAGGCTCCATTGCGCGTACTGCTCGCGGATGCCCCGTCGTGTGTCGGAAAAGGAAATAAAACGGCTGTACTCGGACGCCTCACCTGCCGAGAACGCGTTGTTCATGTGGTCGTCGAGTAACTCGCCAGTCCGCTCGTTGTGGGAAAGGACAAACGTGCAACCTGAGTAGAGAGGCTGTGCGTCGTAGCCGTCAGCCAGACAGTCAGCCTTGCCCGCCTTACGCAACAGCTGCTTCAGTGCCAGAAGGTGGTCGCAGACCCGCGCGACCATTCCCGGTGAAGCCGTGCGCAGTTGCCGCAACTCGTTGTCTGATAGAACCGACGACCGGACCCGGCGCCCTTCAACCTTGTCCGGATCGCGAATCTCGTCGGGACAGAGCAGCGGTCGCAGTTCGGACGGGAGATATCGTTCGATTACGTCGTCATCCCCGCCGTAGAAGTCCTTCAGCCACTCGAGCACGTCTTCATCTGTCGCGGCCTCGTCACCCTCCCAGTGCAGGCAGGAGGCCTCGCACAGAAACCAGCCGGGGGTGCGAACCAGAACCGTCTTTCCCGAAACGCGATCGACGATATTGAAGATCGTGTGCAGCAGAAGCGGATGGGCGTGGCGCAGCGGTTCTGCGAAAGCGCCCACCTCGTGCACCCACTCGTCGCTACATCTCACACCTAAGTGCAACGGCGTGCGCGGCTTGAAGTCATCGTGGTCATACTGATGGTGAATAACGTCGTTGACGGCGTTGGTGTCGCAAAGCTCCAGTCGAAATGACAGGAAGCGAAGCGGCGCTGGCAACTGCCGGCGTACCCACGCAAAGAAAGCCTGCTGGAAGGCGTCGACCGGGCTGACCGGCGCCTCCACGTCGGCCGCGAGAAGCGGGCCGTGCCGGAACTGCTCGAGCACAATCGCATCGAGCGACGCGTCGTCGCGCCACTTGACCGATGCACGCGCAGGCACTTCTTCAGCAACGTCAGGCAATGTCAGAACACAATTGGCAGGTCGATGTTGGGCAACGGCAGCGACTGGCGGTTGCCAGGACGCACCGACGCCCCCATCGACCGCTCTATCAGCGAATGAAGGATCGAACAGCATTGGCGAACCTCGTCGTCATATAAAAAAACCGCCCTTCCGGGCGGTTCCTGGTTGAACCCGTTGGCCGGGTCGGCAAGAGCTTTCAGGAGAGTCTGCTTACGCATACGAACCTTTGGCGCCCGCCGCGCGGACAAACTTGTAGGTCGCGATATCGCCCGCGATCTCGGGCCCATCGACGGACGCAGTCGTCAGCTCGGGATACTGCGCCGAGTAGAGATCGCGAACGTCTTCGGGCGAGAAAGCCGGGCCGGGATCGGTGAATGCAACGCCGTTGTACGAGAACTGGCGAACGAGTGCGGTAATCGAAATCGACATGACCGGGCCTCCTTAAAAGAGCGAAGCGAGGTCGGTGCCGCTCGAAACCGGCTCAGCAGGCGTCGAAGCGGCTGCATTGCCTTCGTCTCCAGCAGCCGTGGCATCCGACTCCGACGACTCACTGTCGTCGTCATCGGCATCCCCGTCTGGTGACGCTTTCGCGGAGGCGGGCGAACTTCTGCCAGCCGTGCCCGACAGGGCCTTGGTCGCTTTCGTGACCTGGGCCTTCTGGGCCTCACCGAGGATCGCCGTTGTCGCCGCGACCTGTTCGGCCAGCGACGCATGAGCGCCGGTGTACGTCGCCAGATGCTCTGCAAAACCAGCATCCAGTTCTGCAGCCGTCGCGGTCATGACGAGCGGTTGACGCAACGCCGTGTCTTTCGCCTCGCCTTCCGGCATGACGACCACGACCATCGCATCGCCTTTCGTCTTCAGAGCCAGCTTCAGCCCACCGCACGACTTCAACAGCGCTTCAAGTTCAACGAACATAAAAACTCCACAAATAAAAATGGACCGCCCGTGGGCAGTCCAGAAGAGAGATGAAGCAGGCAGGAAATGCCCGCTTCGGTCGATGCGCCAGAGAGCGCGTTAAAACTTCAGAACCTTGGGAATCTTTCCGGTGTAGTCGAAGCCCTTGACGTTGAGCAGCGCCTCGATGACTTCCGCCTTCGATTTGCCGAACACCTTCCTGAACTCGTCGCCGAGCGCCGCACGAATGCCCAGCTCGTCGGCCACCACCATCATTTCCGACTTCGTGATCAGTTCCAGAAACTCTTTGCAGAGCTTCCAGTGCTGAATGAGGTCGAGTCGATGATGGCGACACAGACTCGTCACATGGTGAACGTCCAGACCCTGGATCGCAGCGACCGTGACACCGGTGACAGCAAGCGCGAGCTTGGCGTCATCAGCGGCCGCCACAGACGTCGCAGCTTTGGCCACGTCCGACACGGCGATCTTTTCTTCGGTCAGCTTTTCCCAGATGCCCTTCATGGTCGAATCATCGACGCAGCGGGCCTGTCCGGCGAGCGCGATCGAGACGAGGTATCGCTGGGCCAGCAAAGGATTCTGACCAACCTCGCGACGCAGGGCTTTACGCCACAGCGCCACGCGATACGTCTTGATGCGGTCGGATTCAGCAACCACCATCGCCGGCGGATTGCTCGTCGTCGACGGCGCCGTACCATTTGCTTTCGATGCAGCCTTTGCCGCGCCGGTGCCATCAGTCTTTGCTTCGGACTTCGGCTCGGCAGCAGCTTTCTCAACCTGCAGGCGTTTGGCGACCATCTTCATGTTGCAGACGGTGTCAAAACACTGGCCTTTGTAGACATTGCCGACAGAATCAGGCAAAGCGCTCACGGCTGCGCCATAGTTCTGGCACGCGTGGCACGCCTTCGCCTGCTCCTCACCGACGCCCTTGGGCCCTTCAACAGCAAGCTGGATCCGGGTGTGGTTGTCGCCCGCGCGGACGATGCGCACGACGGGAAAGTCATCGCGAAGATTCGCGGCGACCGCCTCAAGCTGTTTCTCCGTCTTTTCGTTGAAACAGGTTCGGTTGGTACAGTTGCCGGTGGCAATGGACTCGCCGAACATTTCGCCCTGGGTGGACGAATTGTGAGGACAGTTCGCGCAGTCGGTCTTGTCAAAGATTGCTGCCGACAACGAACAGGCGACCTGTTCAATCGTCTTCTTCACTTCGGCGACCGACTTGCTTTCCTTGATGATGACGGGTAGCAGCTTGTCCTGCGTTTCCTTGGGAAGCGCGGCCAGCAACTCGGCGTGGCCCAGGAGAATCTGCTGCGTGGTGAGCGCTTCGAGCACGTTGGCACTGCAGTTCATCAGTGCAAGCCGCTTGTCGAGCGTGGCACGCGACCATCCGAAGATGCGCGCGACCTCGTCCCGATCGCCCTTGCTCAGCCCCACCTGCTCGGCTGCAGCAATCGCTTCCTCGGCAGGCGACATATCCGCGCGCTGGATGTTCTCGATGATCGCCAGCTGTTTGGCCTCGACCTCATCGATATCCTTGACGACGACGGGTATTTCGTAATCTTCGCCATGCGCCGCCATCGCCGCCTTGTATCTGCGGCCACCAGCGACGAGAGCGAATCCACCGTCGGCAAGCGTTCGAACAACGACAGGTTGAATGACGCCCTTTTCCCGTACGGAGGCCGTCAACTCTTCCATCTTCGCCGCATCGAAATACTTGCGGGGATTGGTCGTGACGGTGATCTGCTTGAGGGAAAGAGTAGGTTGTTGTTGCATTGTGGGTCTCCAGAGAGGGAACCCAGCCCCGCCGGGAGTGAGTTCCCGATGGGTTGAACAACAATAGACCGGTCGAAGCCGGCGAGTCGATGCGTCAGGGACGCGGGTGATAACGCAAAGATACCGCCGTGCCCGCAGCTACCCGGCGCGCAAAGCTCGCGTAAACGCTGTGCCTTTCGCGGTGAGCGACAGCGCAGATCGCTTCCCACGGACGAAAAAAACCCGGCGTGAAGCCGGGTTTGTTCAACGGTTATCGAGCGCGACACCTGTCAAGGCGCCGCTCCCGTTTCATCAATGCGTCGCTGTTCCAGTGACCTTCAGCGGCCGGGACAGCAGCGTCGTTACCGCGCCTGCAAGTGTCCACTCGCCAAACTCATGCTCGTGGCTCGCATGCACGAGGCGGTCAAGACACAGCACCTCGACACCATCGGTTTCCACCTTGCCGAGAATGTTGGCCTGCAGCGCGCGATTGGATCCCTCGCGCTTGACCGTCACGACACCGTCGCCCACCAGCACCGACACCTTCGATTCCTTCATGCAGCCTCCTTCAACAGTTTGCGCATGTCGCCGCTCTTGCGATCGGCAACCAATGCAAGGTCTTCAACAAAGCGATCCAGCAGCGAATCCATGTGCAGGAACGTTTCGTCGTCAAGCTCGGGCGTCGCCCAGTCCAGTCCCGCCTGGGTTGCATCACGTTTGTGCGCAACCATCTGGTCCTGATACTCGTCGATGCTGCCCGGGAGATGGAAATACAGCACCTTCAAGGTTCCCTTGCGGTTCCAGCGCAGCGCGCGCCGCATCGCCTGATACTCGATGCGCCACGTCCACGACCGGTCGTAGAACAGGATGTAGTCGGCGTTCGGCAGGTTGTAGCCCGCACGCCCCGACGCCTTCGTTGCGAGAAGTCCAGTCGCCAGCCCCGTCAGGAACCGCTTGTCCTTGTCGGACACACGGCGCTTGATCGGAATCTCGCCATGAAACGGCACCGACTGCACACCATGCGATTCGAGCTCCCGCGCAAGAAGATCGAGCACGCCCGGGTTTTCCGCAAACACGATGGCCTGCTTTCCCTCGGCGGCAATCTCCCGCATGCGTGAGATCACCGCGCGCTGCTTGCTCGTCAGGCCGCCAATGCGATCGACGCCTTCCATCCCGTACTGCGGAAAGTTGGCGGCAAAATGCACCGCACGAATGCGCGCAAGGATCGTGATGAGGTTGCAGGCCTTCCGGTCATCGCGTGATGAGCGATACCAGTCCGCGAACTCATCGGCCGCTCTCAGGTACGTGGCCAGATGCCCACGGTCCCAGTCCACGGTCTCAACCTCAAATTCAGGCGGGTCGATCTGGATGTACTTCGCGACTTCTGGCTCTGCCACCAGCCTCCGCTTGATATGCGGCGCAAGCATCGCGCGGTAGCCGTGCAGGTTCCCGATCTTAGGCACCTCGCGTTTCGCCCCTTCCTGCAGGCTCTCCGCGAACTGCCATGTGACCCATTCGAGAACCACAAAGTCATCCTGGAACCGGTCGACACCGCGCATCGCATACTCGACGGTGTTGATCCAGTTTTCCTCCAGATAACCGAGCCGGTAACCGTAAGGCTGGGCCGCCGTACCGTCACCACCCGAAAACGCGATCAGCCCGAAAGCGTCACGCGGATAGTTAGGGATCGGCGAGCCGGTCAGCACATATCGGCGTCGCGCTGAAAGCTGCCAGAGCGCGCGGCTCTGGTCGCTCGTCGGATTGGCCAGCCGCTCCCCTTCGTCGGCAACCAGCAGACCAATGCGCCGCCGCAGGCGGTGTGCGTACGTCACGCGCTTCGACGCGCCCCTGTCTACGGGCATGCGCAGCCGCTCGTAGGAGATCAGGTTGAACCGTCGCAGGTCGCTCAGGTCCGCCGCACTACCGATGACTTTCACATCATCCGCATTGATCGGCAGCATCGCGATCTCCTTCATCATCTCGTCAATCAGCCGCGACTCGACAACGATGAGTCCATGTCTGACCTTCGACACAAGAATGAGCGCGAGCGCGAGGCGCGACTTGCCGCAACCCTGCTCCCACGCGATCACGCAGCCGGACGGCTTCATGAGCGTTTCGACAAGATCCTCCGTCTGGAACTCCCAGTTCAGCCAGCGCTCGACGCCTAACGCCCTGACTCTCGCGTGAAGCGCCGCGGCCTGCTGCGGAAATCTCGCGGCCAGCCCTTCATGCACCACTTCCCAGCCTTCGGCGACGTTATCGACCGCAAACCGCGCGTTCAACTCGTCGACCGAGAGATGGTAGGTTGCGCCCTTTATGACATACCGGTATCGGCCATCGTCCTCGCGCGCGAAGCTAACAGCCTCGCCCGCCAGCACGAGAGGGCTCGCCCAGCGCGTCAGGTCAACCTTGTGGGTTTCCCGTGCCTTGCCGGTGACATTGTCTGAAGATCCGGCGCCAGTGGTCCATGCGACATGCCTGAGCGGGGTCGCCTGACGCACACTGCGTCTTGCGCGGCGTTCCAGGTGATCGAGGAAACCGGGCGCGAAGCTCGGCTCGCCCCCAGCGCGACGGATACGGTCGAGCAGCTTGCCAAGCGCCGCGCGCGGATCGTCCTGCATCAGGTACGTCTCAAGATCGAGCAGTCCCTGGCCCGCGTAACGGAAGCCGCGTGGCAGCCGGTGGCCGTCGCGCGAGTAGATGCGATCAACGAAGACACTGTTGAGCACCATCGCCTCGTTAAAGCCGCAGGCGAAGCCCAGACGGATGCGCCTGCCGTCATGCGAGATGACGACCGACTTCTCGCCCGTCACAGCACGGGCGATGGCAGGCACGCTGTCATCAAGCTTCTGGAAGCGTAGCCGCGGTTCTCCAAAACTCCGGTCCTCGTAGTGCAAACCGAGGTCCGGCGCCGGCAATGCGAGGTTTTCGACTTTCGTTCTGACCAAGTCCGACGGCCTCGATCGGTAACGGTCAAAGACGACGACAGCCGTCCGCACGTTCGCGCCTTCCGACCTGAACGCGTCAGAAGGAAGCTCGAAGAGACCCGCCGCGCGACGCCGCGCCGAATCACCCAGTCCGCCCGCCACGACTGCTTCCGCTGTCGTGATCGGCAGCAACGCGATGACGATATTTGCCGCGTCGAGCGCCTGATGCACCGCGTATTCATGACTCAGCGCGCTGGTGTTGGCGCCGTATCTGCCCCACGTCGTGCATTCGAACGGCTTGAGGTGCGGCGACTCGAGATGCACCGAAAACGGTGGGTTGATGATGGCGATGTCGAAGTTCGTCGGCTGGATGTCTTCCATGCCGGCGTGCCTGAACTCACAGTCAAAACCCGCTTCTTCGAACACCTTCTGACACTGCGTGATTACGTCCGCATGCACGTCGACGCCATACGCCGCATACCGCTCGGGGTCAGCGTGCTGAAAAAGCCGTCCGGAGCCGACCGAGTTATCCAGCAGACGGATCCGTCGATTCAACTTCCAGCCACTGATGAAACTCCACATGAACGCGGCGATCGCATCGGGCGTGAAGAACTGCCCGAGGTGTTGACGTCGCGCGGCGGCAAGTTCGCCGTGATGAGCGACGGGTGCAGCCTGCGAGCCGAGGCTGATGAGCGAGCGCAATGGCTCATACCAGTCGGGCTCGAACGAAAACAGATCTCTCTGCATAATTGCTTCCATAAAAAGAAAAGGCCCGCGTGAAAGCGGGCCAAAAGAAAGAACGCCGGTCGTGCTCACCGGCGGGAGGAGAACTACACTTGATAAAACCGGCGTACGGCTCGCCGGCGGGCGGCAAACGGCTGACCGCCCGTTACATGCAGCGGAGCCTGCATCACGATGTGGCGCAAGGCAGCGGCACGCAGGGCGGGCGAATAACGGTCACTCGCCCGGACAATCGCCACAAGGGCGTCGTGCGAAAGCGCATAGGTCTGCGCGACGAGACGGGAAAAACGGAAGATGCGTCGACGGAACATGGCTGCTCCCACATCAGTACCGGTCGCGCGAAGCGAGATGTTCGGCACCGAACTCGCTGATGAACAACGACAGGGCGTCGCCCACCTGATGCGAGAACTTGAACTGCCACTTCTCGTTGTACATCACGACGTCCAGTCCGTTGAAAGAGACTTTCTCCCGCGTTTCGAAGTGGTAATCCAACAGTCGCCCATGATTGAGTTCGACTGACAGGACATCGAACCCGGCCTGCCCCGCAAAAGCGGAAAGCCCGCGCATGATCCCCGCAGCAGTCTCCTGGGACTGATAGGTCGCCTTGCGGGCACTCGACCGATAGACCGGCTCGCTCCAGATGCGCGCTTCCAGCACGATCGCACTGGATGTGCGCTTGATCTCGGAATCGAGGCGAATGTTGAACCCGTTGATGATGAGCTTCGCTGCCTGAATCAGGCCGATCCGCTTACCCGCGTCGCCGCTGTAGGTGCGTTCCAGGTGCGCCCAGAACGCGTCGAAGTCAGGACATTTCCCCGCCTGGAGCGCGCCACTAATATCGATTGATGCGTTAGCGAGTTCCTTGCCGTCTTCAATCTCAAGCCGCCCACCCGGTGGCGAAAAGCGTCGTACAGCCTCTCTGACCAGCACGTGCGAGAGTCGATTGCAGAAGTCGCTGAGTTCGCGGTCCGTCTTGTATCCGGACCTCGACTCCGCAGCGCGGTAGCAGTACTGGCCATCGCCCGGAAACAGCGCGGTCTCCGCTGCGCTTACTTCGAGATAAGCAGAAGCTGCTTTCGACTGCGCGTCCTTGAACTGTTGAACAAGTGCTGTGTACATGGTGTATCCCTCGATGGAATGACGGGACACCCACGCCAGAGCGGGATGGTTCCCGTCTGGGTTGAATGAGCGGCCGGAAAGACGGCCGTCAGATAAATTGCGCGGATGCGCAGGTAGGTCGATGCGCGTACGCGCGGGTGATGCGTAAACAATACCTGTGCGCAAAACGGGCGGCGAACGGTAATGGCGGCTTTTTGAACCCGTCTCTTCGGGCAGGCTTGCCCGACTTATTAACAATTTCTGTTGGTAACGCTGTGGATAAGCCGTCGCCGCACTCCGCAATACAGCACTGTCCGGCATGACAATGACATCCCGAAACCACAAGTACATTTACCTGCGAAACGATCGTTGAGGGTGCCAGTTGTAACGCGTTACGGATCTAAACCCGGAATGATCGCGGTTTTGCTATCTCTTTCCGGGCATCGCTTTACGCCATGCTTTCACTTCGCCGGAAATGGACAAGGCGAATGATCCGGTTTTCCGGCTCCTTTGTGCCGCCTTGAGGAAGGCATTTGCCGGAAAATTGGCGAGAGTGCTGCGCTCGCTGCACCCTCAACATCGGTGATCATGAAAATCAGTCAACGCGCCACGCTGTCCATCCTCGCCATCGCCGTGCTTACGTCGACGGCGATGATCGGCCTTGCTGGGGTCCAGTTGCAACCTCAACGCGCAGCGGTCAGCGTCGTCATCGACACCGCAATCGTGTCCGAACTGACCGGCGTATCAGATGCGGTGAGAGATATGCCGCCTGAGCTTCGCTCGGGCGTTCTGGCCCGTCACGAAGTTCGGTCAGCGGAAGCGCTCGACCAGTCGTTGGCAGCTCAGCGCGCCAATCTCGCAACAGCCGAACAGCAGCGCGCTGTCGAGATCGCGACGCATGACCGGCGCACAGCGTGGCTGATTGCGCTCGCCCTGTTCAACACATTCGCAACCGCGGTTGGTGCGATCTCCCTTCTCGACGCATACAGCGAAACGGAAGCCCGCGCGGCCCCGACCGTAATGCAGCAGGCGACGGAACAACTACTGCCCGCCACGGGCTATTGCATCGAGACCCGAGCGCTCGCGCTGTCTAATGGTTATTTTCCCGGCCTTGTGCTCGAACGCACGTTCATACGGAAGCATGTGGTTGAGGGCGTCACTTTCCTCGAATTCCAGAACGCGACCGGCGCACGCCAGATCATCGACGTCGCTACCATTGAGCGCATTGTTCCGCTTGGCCGGGTGGCAAGGCTCGGCGACGCTCTCCGTCCGGCTGCAGCCTAATGATGATCACCATCGTCTTCGAATTCCTCGATACCACGCGCGGTCAAGGAGCGGGCGGCGCTACCGCGCTGGGCCTCCCGGATCACTGGATGGACGCGCTGATCGGCGACGGATATGTCGAGCACCGCGAATACATCGCACCGGGAATACTGCGTCGGATCGTGGCACGCTTCCCGACCCAGCATCACCTCGACCAGTTCGCGAGCAGCGTCCGTCAGGTGAGCAAGCTGCTCGGGACACACGCTTTTCGCGGGAATGTTGGCAGCCCTCGGCCGGATTTCTTCGGGAACTGACAGATGACGAACGTCCGGTTCGATGGTCTGGTGACGTCTCTTGAAGAGGTGCAGGACAATCCTGCTCGCTTCGCCACGCGGCTTGAACGGGCAAAGCGCTCCCCCGGCTACGCCGAGTGCCTTTGTCAGAGCGCCGGCGACGGAAAACCCCTTCGACTGGTCGTTCGCCGTTACGGCGCGCTCTTCCACCTCGCGCGGTGGCCGGACGAAGGCATCCATCACCAGCGGGACGTCTGTTCGTTCTTCGCCGAACCCGCCGCATCGGGCAACGTTTCCGGCATCGAGCAGGAATCTATCCGCACGACGCCGACGGGGCTTAACGCGAGACTAGCCGTATCACTGACGGTACGAACGGTGGGAGCCGTGAAAAGCGATAGTCCGGCAGGCGACAGCAAGCTCACAGCATCGCGCCGCTCGGCGCCGCTCCTCGGGTTTCTGCAACGGGTATGGCAGGAGGCAGGCCTAAACCTCTGGTCAGGCGGAGCGCAGCGCAACTGGGGCACCTGCAGCGCGCAGATCCTCGCGGTGCTCGGCGAAGGGAAGATGAACGGCAAGCCGGTTCAGGACGTCGTTCACGTCATGCGGCGCTATGAGGAAAGTGGACTGGCGACCATCAAGGCAGAGTTCGAGGCTTTCCTGGGCCGGATCAGGACAACGCCTACAGAGTCGCACCGCGGCGTCGTGATCGCAGAAATCAAGGCCATCGATCCCTAAAAGTACAGTTTTATCCTTCGCCTGCGGCAGACATTTGAAACGTTCTATGCCTCGAAGCCGCTCGTTGAAAGCGCTGCCCGCTCTTACCGGCATGCGTGGTCAATGATCGGCAAACCGGAAGCGCGAGTCGTCGCTGTCCTCGTTGTTGAACGCACGAAGGACGGCAATCTGCGCGCTGTCGATCTCGCCCTTCAGCTTTGCAGCCGCGCGTTTATACCCTGCGACTCGAGCTACGAGGTGGATATGGCGAACCGTCTTGTGGAAGAGCGCCGGCGTTTCGACAAACCGCTACGCCGGGACGACGGCGACGACATGCTGCCCGACTTCCGCCTCACGGACACAGCGCGGCCTATCGCGATTGAGGTCTACGGCATGGAATCAAACGAGGCCTACCGCGCCCGGAAGCTGGCGAAGCAGGCGCTCTACGCTTCGCGCAATCAGCCATGCGTCGAATGGGTTCCTCCGTCGCCGCTCGGCTCGGTCGCGTTGCCGCCGCCAACTTGACTTGGCGCCGATGCATATAGGGTGACGCTGATAAAGCCCGAACAGGACCGACAACATGGAATCCAACTCATTCTTCCTTCAGCGCGCAGTGGCGCGCGGTGCTGACTGGCATGTCAGCTATCCGGCACTCTGCATGGCCAGCTCGACCGACCCCGTCGACGAGCGGCGCAAACAGATTGTCGTCGCGGCCGCAGACGACAACTCCGTGCGGATGGCCTTCTTCAGCTCTCTCGGCGCGATTCTTGACTTCCAGGCGTCTTGGTCAGAAATGGACGTGGCCACGCGCGGCTGGTTGAACTTCACCACGCGCTGGAACCGGTGGTGGCTGCCGGACGTGGCTGCGCTTGCCAGCATCGAGCGGCACGCCAACGCGCCAACCGACGTGCGATTTGCCGCCGGCCGCAGCAGCGCACGCATCGCGCCCGGTGTCGCGCCATCTGACACGGACGCCTTCCGTCGTTACCTTGACACGATTGAGCAGCACTACCGGCGCGACGAGAGCATTTCCCGCACGCTGTTCTTACCCGACGCTGCGTTCCATATACAGTCGCGGTCCCCTGCCCCATAAATCACAAACTTTACCGGCCGGAAGCGCATGAGCAGTGTCATCCCTTTCGCGCGCATGCGCGTCTCTACAGATGATCGTACGCACCGCCCCAGCGAGTGCGACCATCACAATATCCGGCTCGACCCGCGTGGCGGAATCGTTACGTGCCGGGATTGCTCTGTCGCGCTTACGCCCTTCTGGGCGCTCACGATGCTTGCCGACCAATACAGCGTTGCACTGGCTCACATAGAGCGGCTTGAAGAAAGGCTCGCGCGGGCGGACTCGCGCATCCTTGATCTGTCATCCGAACTGGATGGCAGAAAGAATGTGAAAGAGCCGCCGAAACCCTCTCCTACCTTCCCTTGACTGCCAGGCCCTTCATGGTTGAATGGGTGCATCAGCTATCTCAAGGTCATCACCATGAAACGCAACTTCCCCTGCGGACACTCGGGCAAAGGCAAGTTCTGCCATACCTGCGCCGCCATCACAAAAGTCAAAGAGGCCGAGATGCTCGCGCGCCAGAAAAAGCGACTCGCACAGGCAGAACTGGCCGCAGCCGACCAGATCGACCTTTCGTGCGTGGCCCACTTACCGTCCCTTCAAAGGGAGGCTCGACTGATTCTTTCAAAGGTGCGGGACGGCACTCATCCATGCGCGCTCAAGGGCAAACCAATCCGGTCCTCGAATGGGCAGCTTCTCTCAGTGCCGGTTGGATACGCCTACCGGCTAATGTTCGACTGTGAGACGTTGCGCCCTGTCCGCCTGCTTTCTCACGAGGCGTACAACCACGCCGCTGACGGCCTGAACGCCTGACTTGCCGCAATTGGTGTTTTTTCGTGTCGTTTTGGGCAGTAAGGCTGGTCAGTCAACATTACAATAAACACATACACTGACCACTGAGAAGTGCCATGACTGATGAACTTTTCCCCTGCGCTCACTGTGGCGGCAACTGGGCGTTCGGCTGGTCCCAACGAGTGATCGGGGGCCGCATCAGGCCTTCGACGGACTTCCTGCAGATCAACTCCAGCACTGCCCCCGTGATGAACGATATGGAGGCGCGCTCCCTCTCGGAACCTCCAACTGAGAGGCTGTGTTGCATCCTGTGCGACGACTGCGGCATGCAGACGCCGTGGATTCCCATCGGCAACGACAAACATGCTGCGCTCAATGAAGCCGGGAAAATCTGGAACAAGCGCATCAACCGCCCCGATGCGACCGAGGGTGACCTGCTTGACCTGATACGCAAAGAGATCTCGCCGATCGACGCGCCGTACGTTCTCGATTTGCTTGCGCGCACAACGGAAGACTGGGAGAAACGCGGCCCTATCTTCTCGATGCTCGCTCAGAAGATCGTCGACGGGAAAATAACGACCCGCGACTTCTGGCCAATAGACCCGGTGCTCGAGGACGCGGCTCGATACCGCACCTTGCAGCAGATGGCTCGCTTCGTCTACATCGATGGTATTGCGTCGGTTCAGTTTCCGCGCATTCCGGCGACAGGAGGTGACGAGGAGTGTTCGTTCGAGACGCGTGTCTCCGCCGCCGTTGACGATCTGCCTGATCGCAGTCGCTGGTGACTTGACTTGGCGCCAGCCGCGTCATACTGGACTCAACTCGCGACACATCGGTGAGCGAACAACCCTCCGGAGAAACCATGTCCCCCATTGAATATATTCGCGCGGCGTACCGCCATCGCGAAAAGCTAATGCCTCAACTGCTCACGCTTCTCGCGCTCGGCGTGATCCTCACCTACCACGCGTTGACCAGCCCAATGCTTCGCTGGCTGTTGCAATCATAAGGGTCTTCTAGTCCAGTTGACCGTGGACACGTATAACAGCGTTAAAGAATGCGGGCCCGTCGATTTTCTTTAACGCGATGATTTTGCAAATGTTTTCTCTGGCCCGGAAACACATCGTTTATAGACCAGCGCAATAAACGACGTGTTACGTGTCCAACCTCGGCAAGAATGGCGACCTTGTGCCGTCCCTGCTTGTGCTCAACTCTGCGCCGCGGCCTGCTGTTTCGTAGGCTGCGCGCCCCTACGGGTCGGTGTCCCGCAGAGTCTCGGACCGACCGCCGCGCCCTTCATTTCTCCAACAGCCTGTACAACGCTTGACGCGAGATACCCATCGCTGCTGCGGCGCGTGATTTCACTCCGCCCGCAGTTGTGATGGCCTCCAGTGCCATTTCCCTTGTCAGCGAACGCGTCTTCTTCGCAGCCAACGCAGCATGCGTTGAGAGATAGGCGTTTGCTTTAGTCGCGCGACTATGACCTGCCGCCTCGACAACGCGCTGCATCGCCGCCTTGTGTGCCGCACGATCCACGCGCTCTGATGGCATCTTGATGGGCGCTGCAACGCCAGTAATCCGTTCGTACATTTCCTGCAGGTACTGGTGACGCAGACCGTGGCTGGTCACTCCAATTCCCGATTCGGTGACGCCGTGTTTGGCCAGCACCTTGTAATAGCGCCACTTCCACTGCTGTTTGGTCATGCCATGCGGGATGGTCGAGCCGGTAAAAGGATTGGCCAACGCGGCAGCTTCTTCCAGTACCGAAAATTTGAAGTCGATCGGCACCGCCCGGTCACGACCGCCTTTTGTCCCGCGGGTTACGCTCAAAAGGCCATCGTTGCGCACGGCCTCGGCGGGGCGCAGAAGGAAGCTCTCTTCCACGCGCAGCCCAAACGCCGCCTGAAGCTTAAGCTGCACTGCGACGCGCGGATCTGTTTTTGCAATCTCCTCGATCTTCGCTGAGGCGTCGACGTCGTTTCCTACCCAGGACTTATCTTCGAGCGCCACATATGAGCGCACGAGATTATTCGCTTCTCTGTCCGCATAATCAGACAGGGTTCCGATGAGGTTCTTCTTTCCCATCCAGTCAGCGAGCGCTCGTAGATAAGTCAACTTGTTCTCAATCGTGCCACCGCTGAGGCCGGACTTGATCCACAGGTCTACAAGGAACTTCACGTGCTTCTGCTTCAGCGCATACGGCGATTGGAGCGCATAGCCGTTTTTCCGAAGCTCTTCAAAAGATCGACAGATCTGCTGCGTCCGATACATCTGCGTTTTGATGGACAGAGGCTTGGCGCTAATTCGCGTGCGACTGTGCACCTTCTCGACATTCTCCAGAAAGAGGTTTTCGAGTACCCCTTTAAAGTCGGGCGGCAACCGATAATCGCGCAGCACTGCGCGCACATTCAAAATAGCTGACATCCTTACAACCCCATGAATAGCACGGTCAAAGCGCTATCAGCGCCTTGCCTAAACGCCGCGACCGAACATTTTCCTGATCTTTTTCGGTGCGCTGCGCGCGAGACGCTGGGAGCCTATCCCCGCATCAACCTGTCGCGCTGCGCGTTGCGTTCCCCCGCCGGGTACAACCTTCCTGTCCTTTAGCGATTCCATCGGTTCAGCCCCGCACGTGGAAGAGACGTGCATCGACTGTCCATCTGCTGCCTGCTGCGAGGCACCACGCTCGCGCGCAATGCCTGCCTGCGATATCTGCTTTCCCTGCCATCACCGAACCGGACCTGCCTTTGCAGGGTCCATCGTCGTTGATCGGGTCGGCTGTCTCGCAGGTCGGGCCACAGCGCTTTTCGCTCCGCGATCCCGACTCCGCCGACTGCTCTAGCTGCCGAACCGGCCTGTGACACGTTTTCACGCGCCCGTGTGCGCCGTCTCTCGACTCGCACGACTGTGGCCAACCGTCCGGCAAACCGTTTGCGCTGTTTTTTCTCCGGCCGCGCCCGCCGTTCGTCTTCCGTACAGGGAAGTGTTCGCTGTAATAGCGATCACATGCCCCCACCCCCAAGTCCGTGCAGTCCGCCGCTGTGTGTCGGGCTTCATGCAACGGTCCCAGCTTCGTGTGCTGAAAGGGTGCGTCCAATGCTGACTCAAGCGTGAGTTACGTCCGGTTTCGGAAGTGTCCGGTGTCCGGCAACTCAGCTCAAATCGCAAAATCGGGCAAAACCGCCCGCAAACCCAATGGATATCGCTCGTCCGGTTGCCTCAAATCGCCCCGGATTGCTTTTGATTTACTTCAGAAAAAGGCCGCATCAGATTGCGGCCGTGGACAGGAAGGGTTTTCGCCAGGCAAAGCGATCCCTTCAATGATGAAACGTGGAGGTCGATGCGCTGATCGCGCGGTGGGTAAAGTCGAGAATAACCGGTCGAGCGGCGCGCTCAATTCCTAAAGCTCCCTAAATCATGCGAGCTTTGGCTTCCTTGACTTTGCTTCCCAGCCGATACAGTTAGACCGTCACTCGTGGCCTTGGGCCAAGTTCGGGCCAAGTTTGGCCCAAGGCAGCAAGCAACCCATCAGGGCAACAGGCATTGGCCCAAGTTCGGGCCAAGCTTGGGCCAAGACAGGAAAAAGTTGTTAGGACAATCAACGTTTGGCCCCTGTTTGGCCCTATTTGGCCCAAGCGCACAGTGAGCAACGGTAAATAACTCTGGAGAGAGCCAATGAAAGTTTCAGTATTCGCAGTGGACGTCGGTTACGGCAATACCAAAAGCGCATTCCGTATGGGTTCAGACATCGCCACGCAAATGTTCCCGTCGCTGGCGCCCATCGCGATCAGCGACGCAGTGTCGGGCTTCGGACAAGGCGTGCTGAACGCGCGCAAGGTTGCGCCCATCGAAGTGGATGGCGCAACGTATGAGATTGGTCCTGGCGTGGAACTGTCGTCGGCTTACGGCAACGCGGGCCGGACGTTGTCGGAAGATTTTTGTCTCACCGCCAACTATGCGGCGCTGCTTGGCGGATCCCTCCATTTTGCCGGCGTGACCGAGGTCGAACGCATGGTGCTTGGGTTACCTGTTCACAGCATCACCAAGTACTCCGCGCATCTTCGCGACGCGTTCACAGGAACTCTCAACTTCGGTCATGGTGAGATCAAGGTCGGTTCGGTCAAGGTCGTGCCGCAACCGCTTGGATCGCTTGTCTCCTTCTCTGAATATGGGGGTAGCCGCTTTGATCGCGAGAATGCCCACCTGGTCATTGATGTCGGTTACTTCACGACGGACTGGGTGGTCGCTCACGGCTTTACGATGAACGACCGCCGCAGCGGCGGTGCTCCGGGCGGGGCGTCACATGTCTATAAAAGCATTGCGTCTCTGATCGCAAAAAAGCAAGGCGAACCGGTCGACGACATTGAGCGGATCGACAAGTGTCTGCGCGAAAGGAAACCGCTGCTGTTCTACGGCCACGACATTGACCTTGCCCCGTATCTTGAACAGTCCCAGGCTGTCATTATTTCAACGGTCAAGGACATGCAGAATCGCGTTGGTCGGACCGCTGATCTGCGCTCGATCGTGCTGACGGGAGGCGGAGCCGCTCTCTACGAACCGGCAATACGAGACGCTTTCCCGCGGGTACAGCTCGACGTGCTGGAAGCCCCGTGCTATGCCAACGCCAAGGGGTTCCTGATCGTCGGCGAGGCAACGCTTGCCCGCGAACGCAAGGCGCTCGGAGCCGCTGCATGACTGGCAAGGCGCTGGTCAAAGTCACGCTCAACGAAGCGACAGACCCAGATCTCTTCGCCTACATCAAACAGTTCGACAACGAGCGCATGCGCGCCGGCGCCCTCAGGGCGTTGGCACGAGCGGCGCTCAACGGAGGAGGACCAAGACGCGTCGAACCCACCCTGCTTGATTCGCCGTCCGCGCAGATGACCGACGCGCCGACGCCCCGGCGCTTCCCCGACGCAACAGATATGGTAGAAAGCGATCCCGCACCTACACTTTCTACCGGAGCCCCGCCGGCGGCCGCAGTGCAGCCAGCACAGCGGCCCGCTGCCGATGCGTCGGTCGCCGGCGTCCGGCGATTCGACACGGACGCTATCGCCGACCAGTTTGCGGGGTTCTAGTTGCGGCCGGTGGCCTTGACTTCGCGCCGCATTTGCGAAGATAGGTCATCGGCCTGCATGACGGGTCTTACCAGTGGGGTGGAAACAATGGATCTCTTGCACGTACTGACTAACGCGGACTGGACCCGGGCCGCGCGCTTCTGGCTCCTGGTGGCAGTTGCTGTTGCTCTGTGGGAATCGGCATATCACCTGCGCCGTGCGGTACTTTCGTGGCTTCGCAAGGACCGGGACCATGCTTGAGAAATTCTGGGCGCTCAATCCGCTCGCGAGGCGCGCAGTCATCGCAGCCGCGCTGTTCGGAGTGATGTTCATCGACCTTCTTTTTCCGACATGCGATTTCACGGTCTGGGTGTTCTTTACCGTTGGCAGCGCATTCCTTTGGACGGTCGGTATCCTTCGCCCATTCCTGATCATGATGTATTACCTTCTGCGCACGGTCATCCGCGTCAAGACCCGTCCGTGGTGGTGGTAGCCAACGGGAGTCCACTTCGAGCAGGCGAAAAAAAACCCGGCCACAATGGCCGGGTTTGTCGTTATGGGGCTGAGTTAATGCAATAAAGCAATACCGCGAGCTCGACCTTGAAGGCGGACGCAGTAAAACCACGCGTCGTCCAACTCGACACCTCTCTTCGCTGTCGTTGTCAGGCCAGTACTCCTGCGGTCGATCACGTCGTAAGCCTGCGCTTCCGACTTGCCAACTGGTGCGGAACCGTTCTCGACGCCCGACGTAGCGACAATCTCAAACCGGCCAACAATCATCCTGAACATGCTTCTCTCCATGGGGAAGGCCCGGACGGATTGCGGCCCCGGCGGGGACGAATCCCCACCGGGCGGTTAAGAAAAACTACTGAGCGGGCCAGGCCGCCGTTAATCAGACATACATTGCCTCGCGCGTCCCGCCGCTCCGGACAGCCGCAGTAAGAACGCGGGGCTTGTTACATAACGTCAACCATTCGTCCGCAAAGTCCGTCCCGCGGACTTTCGGGCGATGAACAATTGCGGTGTAGCCGTCGGCGCGGAGACGTCTGGCAAGCGCCAGCGCATCAGCCATCCCGGGCGACTTTCGCGTTTTCGGATCGACCGCATCGAAATCAGCAAAGATATGCACGACACGAATTCCAAGGCCATCAGGAACAACGAAGTCGGAAAGCAGCACGCGGTTAAGGCAGTACCAGACCGGCACACCGAAAAGCATGTGCGCGCCAAGCACCGATTCGAGGCCTTCCCCCACGCCGATCTCGCCGTTGACCGGCTCCATCAGCCGGACTGCGCCGCCATTCAGTTTGTGCAACGTCACGTCGTTCATCTTTGAAGGGAGTACTTCCCCGTCGTTAGTGATGATCGTCGCCTTTGCGGGCTTCGAACGATCAAGGAACGTCCGGTGAAGTGTGCCCAGGCGTCCGTCCGGTAGCGTGAATCTTGCGAGAACACCCGGCCACTTGCCGATCACCTTTTTTTCATGCCGGCACTCAAGCATTGCCAACCGGAGTGCCGGTGACGGAGAAAGGTCAAGGCCGGGCACGCGCGCGCGCAGATATCTCGAAATGAGATCGCCGCGCCCGTGCGCCACCGCCCTGTCCCACATCGACTCGAGTCTCTTTCGCGCCCACGCCGGATCGGCCTTGCGACCTGGCGAAGGCGCCGAGGAGCCCGGCGTGTCACGCGCCGGCAACGGGACGCCGCCGGCGAGTTCGAGCATCAGCTCGCGAAAGGTGATACCGACTGCTTTGCAGATAAGCTCGAAGCCGTCTCCGGCCTTCATGCTTCCTTCATTGCACTTGCGGCACACCCAGTCGCCGCGGCCGCGCTTGTTGTCATAAGTAAAGCGGTCGTTACCGCCGCAGATGGGACAAGGCGACCCTTTGCCGGTCAATGAGGCTGCGGGTACTCCGTACTTCTGGAGCAACGCTACCCACTGTTCGGGGGACAGCTTCAGGTCCTTAACATTCATATGTCACTCCATTAGTGGTGTGGTTGAGGTCGATGCCTTTACAGGCGGTGAAACCGTTGCTCAGAAAAGCCGTGCGTTACGCGCAAGGCGCGTGGAACGGCTTTTCTCAGCAAGGACGGCGCTGCCGGTTGGGATTACGGGAAGGTGCGAGATGGGAACTCACCCTTCGCGCCCGGCCCCCATCAGGAGGGCCAAGGCGGCGAAAGGTGAGCCGTTACGGGAACAAAGGTGAGGAGGTTCGGGATGAGAGGTGCTGAATGCCCATCACTTCTTCTTGATAGACCACAGCCACTTGTCCCACAGGACTTGAGCGCCTGATGCATCAAGAAT
This sequence comes from Paraburkholderia sp. RL18-101-BIB-B, assembly GCF_046026985.1. Lineage (NCBI taxonomy): Bacteria > Pseudomonadati > Pseudomonadota > Betaproteobacteria > Burkholderiales > Burkholderiaceae > Paraburkholderia > Paraburkholderia sp. RL18-101-BIB-B. The sequence goes on along the minus strand of NZ_JARESV010000030.1, from coordinate 76,340 downwards.
CGGCTCCCCGCGCGAATTGACTGCGGGAACCTTCGTCTTGCCAAGACGCCGAACTTCGACGCGATCGCCAATGCGGCAATGCGTCTCCGCGATTGCGTCGCGCAGGCCTTCGCCCTGCAGCACGCGGGTCTGTCCATGGTGCTCCAGCGTCAGGCAGAACGACTCATAGGTTTTGCCGGGACGCTTGCCATCCGGGAACTCGCGCTCACCCCACTCCGTCACGACGCCGTAGTGCGAACGTTCCGTGCGATGTGCGACCGGCGCTTTCGTGGGTGATGCCAACGCTGGCGCAGCATTCTCGATCACGACCGGTGAGGTAGCTGGCTTGACTTGCCCGCCGCTGCGAGGGCGTTCTGCCCGTTCAACGTGACGGTCCGCGGTAACTGGCGAACCCGCTGCCATGATCGCAGCAGCGATCGCGTCCTTTAGCGGACCCGGATGTTCACCGACGACGGACCAGTGAGGCTCGAGTGACGGTACGAGCTTCATGCCGACCGGCGTATCGCGCAGCTGATGATCGAAGGCCGGGCGAAACTGGACGACAACATCGCCCTCATCGCGAAACAGGCGAGCCTCGCCAGCGATCACGACCTGACGCTCGTTGGCGCCCCCTTGCCCCACGACTACGGGTGCGGGAGTTGCTGGCGGCGAAACGGTCTCGCCAGTGCCGAAGATGCTACTCAGGACTTTGCCGAATGTCGTTGTTGTCATCTTCGGCTCTCCTACAGCAACGAGCCGAAGCAGCAGCGACGAACGTCTTCCATGTCGCGCTTCAGCAGCGGGTTGCTGACGATGACGTCCTGAAGGATCTCGGGGTCGACGCCGTTCACGAGACAGACGTACCGGTACGGCAGAGCGCCGTCCCAGAACTCCATCACCCAGCCGAGCGTTGCCCGGTAATCGTCGAGTTCAAGCTTTTTGCGGTTGCGAAGCCTGTCGCTCAGGAGCGTGCAGCAATCCATCAGCGACTCAGGCATGTTGTCGCCACGACGACTGTCAGTGGCGAGGTCGACGAGAGCGTCGACCATTTTCTCGCGCACCGCTTCGCTCCAGAACTGCGGATCGGGAAGCGGGTCAGGCTTGAGAGGTTGACTGGCAAGAATTGGCAATTCCTTGCCGAACATATCCAGTTGCCATGCCGCGATTTCGGTTTCCATGGGTTATCTCCGGTAAACGGAACCCATGCCCGCAACGGGTTGGGTCCCGTTGGGGTGAAGTTGCAAAGACGCCCCGGAGGGCATCTTTGCGATCAGTGGCGGGCCGACTATTCGCCGGTGCCGGTTTTTAGCGGAACAACGACAGGCGACTTTGCGTACTGTCGTTTGATAGGTGTCACAGCTGCCGTCGGGACTGCTTCGGCTTTAGGCTGGGCGGTCGTGGGCGTTGCTGCTGCGGTATCGCTCGTCTCTTTCTCGTCTTTCAAGGCATCGCGAATCGCAGATCTAATCCACTTGATAGCGAGCAAGCCGACAAAAAGTGCAGCGAAAAATGAATGTGCTGCTAACCAAAGCGCAAAGCACACGGCAAGAAACGACATGGGCGAACGGGTCGCTTTCATCAGGAACTGCTTCGGCATTTTTCTCTCCAGAAAAATTAACGCACTAGGGGATGTCCAGGCCGGACGCTCTGGACCGTTTCGATGCTCAGGTGAGCAGGGAAATCAGGCGCGCGGAGAGACGCTTTCCTCACGGCTCGGTTAAGACGTGACAAAAGCAGCTATCGGCGGAGGCAAACAGGGGAACGGAGATTGACCGCAGGCGCAGCAGGGCCAACAACTCGGGTCGATGCGTCAAAGACGCGGGGATAGGAGTGACTTTACGGATCGCTACGCGACACGGCGACGTTAAAGCTTAAGAAAACAGGTGTGCTTTCGCCTTTGCAATACGAATTCGACGTCTTTCGCTTCCTTGACTTTGAAACAGCCGTGTCAAGCTGACCTCATCAACAACGCGTGAGGCAGCAAATGTTCTTCGAAATTTTTCTGGGCGTCGCCGCATGGCAAATCCTTAGCCGCAAGAAACGCTCATCTATTGGCAACCTGTTCCGGCAGAAGCCAAAAGACCGCAGCGTAGCGCTCGGCGAGGCAGGCGAAGCGAAAGCGCAGGTCACGCTGCGCGACCACCTGATCGCACTCTGCGGCGCTGACTATCACCTCTTCAACGGGCCAATCATCGTCGAGCACGCGCCCGGAACTGACTTCCCGACCGCCGAGATCGATCACCTCGCCATCACCCCCTTCGGTGTTTTCGTGTTTGAGACGAAAAACTGGTCGGGATATATCAGTCCTGCTGCGACCCCCGGCTTCCTGACGAGGACAGATCGCGACGGCAACGCACAGGACCGTCGTTCGCCACTGGAGCAGAACCGCACAAAAGTCGCGTTCTTCCGCAGTCGCCTTCCCGCGCTGTGGCCAGTTGCGGGCGCCGGACTTCTCGTGTCCGACGATGCGCAGTTGAGCCCCGCGCTGCACTCCGACCTTCTTTCTCTCGCCGACCTCCCCCACTGGCTGCGCGCGCGACGTGACAGCTACGGCGCGATGCCGCCGGTCGACGTGCCGCGAGCAACCGCCGGAGTCGCTTTACTTATCGACACAACGCGCGCCGCGATGGAGGAGCACGTGGCCCGCGTCGCAAAGTAATTTTTACTCATGTCGTCAAAGCAATGGTGTAAATCCTCGAACATGTGACTAAATGTTTCAGGAATGTGACCGATATCCAATCTTAAGCTTTTTTAAGAGCACGCAATGAAGGCGGTCCCTCCCGGGGAAAGGCAGTGTGAATTCGGTGCCTTTCTCCAGTTAAGGGTTACTTTGCGGCGTTACTCTCTCTTACAAGTTAGGCACTATTCAAACGGGTTCACGGCATGAGTCTGGAAAATGACGACGAGTACAAGCATCTTTATCAACTGCTCAACGCGTGCGAGGCTGACCGCCTATCACGGCCCACGCGTGCAGAAGAAGTAGTTCGTCTTGGCAAATCTCTTCACGAAATGACCAAGATCGGCACTGAGCACTACCTGAGCACCTGTGGCGATACGGGTGCCAATAGAAAAAAGGCGGCGTCCCTTTGTTACCGCTTTTTCCAGGTCGAGCTGGGCATTTCACAGGCCAGTGCGCGGGCTTACATCCGTTGCTTCCAAAAATTCGGCGAAAACGCAGAAGCAATGCGGGCTTTCTCGTATCGCGCACTCAATGCTCTTGCCGGGAAAGACGTCTCTGACGAGATCATCTCCGCGATGGTGCGCGCCAAGCTAGAGAACCCCGAGATGACACGCGAAGAGCTTGTGGCGCTCTTGAAGTCGATGCAGAGCGACTGCAACCAAGGCGGTAAATCACAGGCGCCTCGTCAGTCGTCCGCAGGCATTCGGCCCGATGACCGTCCCAACGCAAGCCATTGAGTAACAGCGCGATTTCCGCGCTGTCCGAGATTGAGCAGCTGCTCACACATCACGACGACTAGGGTGGTCGTTTCATTAACCTCTGGAGAGAAGAATGCAAAATGGCAAGACGTCCAGTACCGAATTGAGGCTGTCCAAGCGAGCGCCGGTCCCCGGACTGCTTTCGGGAAGCACATCACGCGTGGGCAACACGGATCCCGACGCGGCTGCGGCCTCGTTTGATCCGATAAACGAGTTCCTGTTCAGTGTTGAAGACCCGACCGCAGTAACGCGAGAAAACATCGCTGCTGCAGCCCGTGAGATCTTTGGCTCCTGGAAGGAAGACGCCGACTTCATCGCCAAGCTCGTAGAGCACATGGTGTCGGTTTCTGAGTCGCGGTCGAAGGTTGTGCAGGAACTCATCATCCTTGGCGGCCATCTTCAGCAGATGATGAAGTTGTGCATCACGCGCCAGACCGCGAAGGTCGGTGATACGCTCCCCGCGCGTCGAAAAGCGGCGCAACTCTGCTTTGTATTTTTCCAAAAGTCGATGGGTATCACACAGCCTAGCGCCCGCGGCTACATCCGTTGCCATCAGAAGTTCGCCGACAATGCGGAGGCGATCCGAGTGTTCAGCTACGGAGAGCTTAATCTACTGGCAGCGCAAGACGTCACGGAAGAGCAGATCAACACGATCATGCTGAAGAAGCAGGAAGCCGAAGCGCTTCCAAACAGCAAGAAGTGGACGAGGGAAGACGTTGACGCGTTGTTGCGAGAGCTTCAGATCAAGGATGAGAAGGTTGAAGACGCCGAGCGAGAACTCGAAAAGATCCACGAAATCCTTGAGGATCACAAGACGCAACTGGATGTCACTGAGCGCGAAAGCCAGCACCTCAGGGAACAGCTCGCGACCTATGAGCGTCACCTCGCCGAGAAGGAAAATAGCATCTCCAACCTTCGTACCGCACTGACCGAACGGACATCCGGGTACCCGGCGATGGAACAGGAATTGGCGGCCAAAAATAAGAAGGTAGCCGAGCTTTCTGCGCAAGTCGATGCAGCCCTGAACGCTCCTGCGAAGGTGGAAAAGGTCGAAGTTCCTGTCGAGGTGCTGCCTGCGGGTTACAAAACTGCCAAGCAAGCGGTAATGGACGCGTACGAAGAGTTTGAAGACGTAAAAGGCAAAACCCAGGCCCTGCTAAACCAACAAGCAGACATAGAGGCGGAAATCAATCGCCAGCAAGCCGAACTCAACGCCGGTAAGGCTGTGCACAGTTCTCTTGAAGAGCTAACCGCCGCCTGGGAGGACGTCAGCGGCAAGATGAGCTCGTTCCAACTGGCCGTGCTGGCGTCCACGGATCCGAAGCAGTACAACGGCGCGCTTGAGGCGCTTGCCGCCCAACTGCGCAAATATGTAGCTGAGATTGAAGCGGCGTTGCAGCGGTAACGGGCAAACGCGATGCAGATGGCGCCTTAGACCGTGCGCCGCGATCAACACAAAAATCAGAATCGGAATGTCTAATAATAAATCACTCAGCACAGAAGCACGCAACGTACTGCTCACGCCGTGGTTGGCAGAAAAAATCCAACGCACGAACTTTTCGCTCACAGACTTCATGTTCCTGGCACTCGCAGGACATAGTGAGCTGGAAGGCATCTTTGGCGTTTCACACGCCAATATGGACACCTTCCGACAGAATGCCGCCCAGAAAGCAACGCTCATGAACCTACCGTTCGTCGCGCTTTCTCCGGTCCTAGAAGATCCGCGCGACTGGGAAACGTTTGTCGACGGCGCGATGGACTCTCAGAACGTCGAGAGGCTAGCCAGAGAGATGCCGCGAGTCGATCAGATCACCAGCCGCGACATCTATCACTACAATCAGGCGTACGTCCAGCTACTGAAGGACGTCTTGCACATGAACGTCGCAGCGATACCGCTACTGGGCATCTCCAAAGAGCTTGCGACCTACCTGAAAGCGCTGCCGATGGCGCGACTCGACAACGCGATCGGCGCAATCAAGTTTCCGCTGTTCCGGTGGCGTTTCAATGACGCCAACTTCTGGATGGAATTCGGCGCTGGCTGGCTCACGGAAGAGACCGTCGCCCACTATCTGATGAGCACGTCGCCGGTTAGCACGGCGTCCCTGCCGTACCAACACGCATGGACGGACCTGCGGCTTGAGCGGAGCGACAAGGAGGTTTTCGCCCACATGATGATGGCCCAGGGCTGCCGCGCGTCGACCGCTACAAACCTGTTCACTCTTCGTCAGGGCCAAGGGCGCGCGATCTACCGGCAAATCCACGGCGTCAGTTCGCCTTGCGGGTGCAACCCGACTTCCCTCACCTGGTACGTCGAGCAGTCGGTTCATCGGCTCCAGGCAACGACATACGTGTGGCTGTACCGGAGCGCTTTGGACAACGGCGGGAACATTCCAGAAGCGCTTATCGCAGCGAACGACATCATGGCCAAGACGTTCGGCAAAAGCCTCGTGATGACGGCCGATCGCGGCAACCACCTGACAAGGGCGATGGCGCTCGACTCGCGCCTGACGATGGCTGCGTGCCGGGGTTGCGGTACCGACTACATCCTGTCCAACGGCGAGGGGAAGATCGAGCTGGCGAAGGACTTTAGCTGCCCCGGCTGCAACTATCTTCTCTCGCCAAAGAGTCAGGTTAGCAAACGCAAGCAATCACACTAAGGGAAGTCGCGCCATGCATGAGGATTTTTCGGTTCAGATCGGGTTCGTAGTCTTTTCTCACGATGGCCGGGTCCAGTTCGGCTGGCGTGACATTGAGACTGGCGAGTTCCACTCAGAAGCCGACGGCCAATCCATCTCCGGTGTTATTGGCGCGGTGGAGTTCTCCTCGGACGTGATGCACTGACATGCAGGACTTCGCTTATCTCTTTGGTGACAGCGTAGCGGCTTGGCTCCGAGGCCGAGGCGACGCACGGTTCCAGCACTATGAGCGCCATTACAGGACGGAGCGTCAGGCGACGCCTGAGACGTTCGACCTCGAAAAATCCAACGAACAGTATGCGAAGCGATGCGCGCGTTCTGGCGGCCGGATTTTGCGTGTGCTCGACAGTAAGGCGTTCAAGCATCTGGTGCTCTTCCTCGCGCTTGTCTGGGGAGGGTCGCTGATGCTCTCGACAGTCGGCAAACAGCAGCCAGCGATCGCCGGCACTCTGCTCGCCGCGCTTTTTATTGCAATACGCATAAACCGTCGAAAGAACCGCTCCGGACGGCGGTAGCAAACGGTTGCGCCCACACAACGGCACTCTCGCCGTAATCGCTTACCGCTCTTTACAATGCCTGCGCACGCGAAAATTGCGGTAAGCATTCAAGCTTTCCGAAAGTTGCGGCCGACGCTGCCTTGACTTTGGATTGCGCTCGATAAGATGAAAGTAAGCAGATCGCGGGGGCGACTGCACTAACGACTAAGGGCCACAAAACATGATGACCAAAAGCACGTTCACACTGACTTCGGCTGCGGTAGCGGCTGCCATTCTTCTCGCTGCGTGCGGCGGCGGCGGTGGCGGGAGCGCAGCGAGCCCGGCCAGCGCTCCCAGTTCGGCCAGTTCCCCGGTAACGGGTACACAAGCCACTCCGCAGTACGCGGCCAATAGCGCGCAACTCGCAATGTTCAATCAGGTGAACACCTACCGCCAGGAATGCGGTTTCCCAGCAGTTCAGCAGAACACCATTCTTGACCAGGCTGCTACTGCGCATGCGACGTGGGAAGGGCTGAACAATCAGGTTGCGGACAATGAAACGGCTGGTCAACAAGGTTTTACTGGCGTGAGCTATGTTGATCGTGCCGTTCATTTCGGATTTCCGTCTGGCGCAATTGGTGGTGGCGTGAGCGCGGCTTACTACACCACATCGGCGCTCTCTGAAACGCAGTATGGTCAAACCTTGGTCAACGAGTGGATTTCGACCGTGTACCACTCTCAGATTTTGTTGACCCCGGTTGCTACGATGGGTGTTGGCGAATATGAAACTGCGCTCAATGGTTTTCCGGTGGCATGGGGCTCGTTGAGCCTTCTGAATACGTCGATGCAACAGCTAACCACAAGCGGGCCACTGACCTTCCCGTGCCAAGGCACGACCGGCGTTCCGTACAAGGCTGTTTCGGAATCACCGACGCCGCCTAACACTTCGGGACCGTGGGGCACGCCTGTCGTTGTAATGGGCAACGCTACCGATACAATCGTGCTGCAATCCGGCACGATGACGGACCCGTCTGGCAACGTCATCACCCTGCAACTGCTTGATTCGGCCAACGACCCGAACAAGCTGACGCAACCGTATGCAGCAGTAGCTTATCCGGCGACGCCTTTGGCTCCCAACACCACGTACACCGTATCCGTGACCGGCACGGTGAACGGCGCTACTTTCACCAAGCCGTTCACGTTCACGACAGGTAATATCGTCGGCTAACGCTACCGTGCAAAAAAAGGCTCCCTGCGAGCCTTGATCGAACCCGCCAGTTCCCGCTGGCGGTTTTTTTGAAAATCGTTTCTGACACGCTCCAATAGAAAAGGGGTGCAGCCTGTGCGGGCTGCACCCCTTTTTCTGCGGCCAACCTGTCAGCGAGGTCGGCCTTCAACCGCTGCTAAAAAAGCGCCCTCGTCCGCTCTTTTCAGTTTAATTTCCCCCCCCGGCGCACCCCGGCGCACTAGCATTTCCCGTGAGTTGCCCCATAACGCTCCCGTCCGTTGGACTGACCGGGCAGTACATGATGTATGTGTTGTAGGTATCGCCGCAGGTGGTAGTCTGCGTAGGCCCGATGGCACCATACTCGTAGTTGTAGTAAGTGCCAGAACCGTACGATCCGTCGAATTTTGTATAGTACCCGTTGAAGGGGCCCTGTTTGCCATAACCGGCAGTCAATGTGTAGCCCTGTGACTGTGCCTGGCTGGCGCACGTTACCGCAGGTGCGGCATTGCAACTATATGTCCACCCGCTTCCGCTCCATGTGGGGCCGCTTGCAAAGCCGTACTGACAGGTAGACGGAACCGGTGGAGGCGGCGGCTGGCATGACAGACCGACCCACGATGAGCCATTCCATGACGGGCCAGACACTTCCTGCCATCCGGTCGGACACTGCGGGGGCGCTTGATAATTACACTGCGGCGACGAGAAATGCGAGCCCTGCCATTGCGCGGACGCCAAAGTGGTCCACCCTGGGCCCGTCGAACAGCTTGGTGGCGTCTGGTATCCTGCAGCGATTTTTCCGTTGCACGTCGCATCGTAGTAACCCGGCGAGCAGACAACGGGGTTTGCCATCGCGATATGCGCGACAAGCACTGCGCAGACTGCCGCCCCACGCGGTGACGGCAGAAACACTTTCCTGTTCATATTCTTTTCTCTAGTAAGAGCAGTAAGTACCCGCGGCCCCACTGCCCGGTATGCTGCCGCCGCCGCCATCGGTGATCCTGATATTCCAGTAGCTGCCATAGTCGTAGGCGTTGAAGTTCACCGTTGCGCTTGTGTTCACGTACCAGCCCTGCGGCGATAGCTCAACGATCGGAGTGCCTCCTGACGGACAAGTCGGCTTGCCCACGTTCGATCCGTCGCCGACCAGGTAGTAGCCCATCCGTAACAGGCGGCCGCCAGTCGGAAGCCAAAGACCATACTGACAGGTAAGTTGCTGTCCCGATCCATCGCTATTGCTGGCGGTCAGGCCGTTCGGTGCGCAGGCCGCACGGGGCACAGCTATGTTTCCCGCCTGCAAGGTTGTCGTGGACGTGACCGAGTTACCTTTTATGGCCCCTGTAGCCGTCATGGTGGCGGCCGTGACAGCGCCTGTGGCTGTCATGGTGGCGGCCGTCACCGCCCCCGTCGCCGCTACACTCGCTGCGGCCACCGCCCCACTCGCCTCTAGCGTCTGCGTTTTGATGTCGTTGACGTTCTTCAGACTGACGTTGTTGACATCCTGATCGCCCGTCCACGTCAGGCTACCGTCTCGGCGGATATAGACGGAGCTGCCGTCCGTCTGCGGACCGTTTGTCGCCATGATCGACGCGGCTTTGGAACCTAGCGGGTTTGCCGCGGTGAACGCCCCATTGATGCCCACGATCTGGGCCGGACTTTGCGCACTGGAGTAGCCGAACTGACTCGTGCCCGCGAGTTTCGAACCCGCCTGAGCAATCTGCGCAGCACCGGCAACGTCAGCCTTTCCGCCCTTGAGCAGTTGCGTCGTCGGGTACATCGTGAAGGATACGCGGCAATTTCCAGCGCTCTGCGTGCAACCAGTCGGCACCATCGTCATCGTGGTTGCGTAAGCACCACCCCAATACGGACCGCTCTTGTGGGTCTGTTTAAGGTTGCCTGCCGTCACCAGCTGCGCAATCGTCGGGGGCGTGATCGAAGGATTGTTGCCTGATGCGGTGTACTGCGTCAGGATCGTGCCAAAGTTGTCCGAGATCCAGCCCTGGAAGGCCGTGACGAGCGTTGCCTCGTTCTGCCCTTCCAGTGCCAGCATAGTCGCGCGGTCATGTTCGATGTCCAGCTTGATGCCCTGCACCGTGAGGATTGCCGATCCCAGCAGGACGAACATCATTTCGAGCAAGCTGCCCATTGTCCGGCCGTCCCGTTACGTGCGCGACGTATAAAGCTGGAGAGTCGCGTAAGCGCCAGCGGACGAACAGGCTGTACCAGCGGTGGCGCTGTTAAAGGTCGTCGTTGGCCCGGCAAGAGTCGAACCGTTGGCGCCGACCTGTGAAAAGGTGTTGGCCAACGCAGCGACGCTCATCGAACAGACCGCGACAGGCACCTGGTAACTGAGGATCAACGAGTCGTTCGCGGTGCTGAGCGTGCCCACGCTTACCGTCACCGGCTGATTGAAGATTCCCTTGAGCGAGGACTTGTCGCTGGCCAGGCGCGTACCAGCCGAATCAAACGCGCGGTTCGTGGCAAGCGTGGTCAGCGTCTCAGTGGAAAAGTCTGCATCGTTTTGCGTGGCGTTGAGGATGCCCGTATGGAACATCTGCGCTTCGCTGGTAAATTCCTGCGACTTGATAAGCGTGTAGACGTATGCACCCCCTTTGATCACAGCGATAGCCAGGAGCGCGGCGCCGGCCATGTATGCGCCAGCCTCGATCAGCGACAGTTCGCCGGACTGCTTTTTGCGTCGTCCCATCCGCAGAAGGTTCAGACGACGGACAGACGAAATTTTGCTTTGTTGCATGATGTTCTCCCGAAGGTCACGCCCTGTCAGGGCGGCTAGATAAAGATGCGTTGAGCGACTACTGGGCGCCGGCGACCGGGATGCCACCCGTCATGTTCACTGCACCCGTCACGACGTATGAGCCGACGCCGATCGTCAGGAAAAGCACAACGGCGAAAGCGAGCAGCACGTAATGCGTCAGTTTCGCGTTGCGCTTGACGGCCTCCACGACGCGCTCCAGGGACTCCCGCCCCAGCGACTTGATCGCCGCCTCAAACTGGTCGCGGCCCGACGCATCGGTGATCGTGTCAACGATCATTTCCGAGAAAATGCCCGTGTCAAGGGCGCGCATCGGCTGGTCGGGACGCTGCGTCAGGCGTTTGCTCATCGTCATGAGGTGCCACCGCAGCCACGGGTCGGCGGTGTGCGCCACGCGGTTGATTGCTGCGCGCAATGTGAGGTTCGAATCGAACAAGCCGGCAAGCGAAACGATCAGCAGGGCAGCGCGCATGTCCCGCCGGTTGCGCCACATCAGCGGGAAGCTGTCAAACTTCGCTCGCACACGTCCCACCCAGCGCTTGAGGCTATAGAAATACGTGACGATTGCCCCGAGGATCAGCGACGTCGAGACCCACCAGTATTCGTACGCAAACGTGTCGATGTGATATAGCAGCCGACCGGCGTCCGGCCACTGTTCGAGCGGCCGGATCTCGATGACCTGCGGATAGATCATCCCCCCGAACATCATGCAGAAGCCGTACAGATAGACGAGCAGGAAGGTTGGATACGCAACCTGCATCGCCGTCTGCGATGAAAGGGTGCGCTTGGCGAATGCGGCCATCTCCGCCAGTTCAAAGCCGCGCACCACCGCATCTTTCTGCGTCGATTCATCGGCAATATCGAAGAGCGTGTATTCGTCGCCCGGGATGAACGGCCTGATTGCGGCGGAAAATGAGTCGCCCTTCACCAGCCGCTCACGCACCTTTGCAAACACTCTCCATTCGATACGATTGCGCTTGCGGTTGCGGTTCTCGTACGTCTCGAGCCGTTCACGCAGCGTTTCAACGTCACGCAGCCCCTTCTTTTCAATGTCGAGGCGCGTTTCCTTATAAAACGTCTCGCGCACGCTCTGGAAGCGCCAGCGTGCGAACCGCATCTGCGTCGCTTCGGGAAGCAGAGCAACCAACGAACTGAACATGACTCATCAACCTCTTAGAGTTTTCCGTCCGCGCCGGGAAGGACCCGGTACTGCGCGAACGACTGCATGGAACGGTTGATAAATTGTGGGTCTATTTCGCCGCGTGAAGCCTTGAAAAGAGCGTGTTCATACACCGTCTTTCCAGTCATGTCCTCGTTGTCGAATCCTGTTTGCCTCTCCCCGCGCCAAACCTTCCGGGCGCCCGCCCAGTCGCGAGCCGCAATACGTTCGCGGAACTCCTCGGTCGGCCGGTACAACTCCGCAACGAGAGTCGGCCGCTTCGTGCCGCCCGCGACCTTGCCGTCACGTGAAAACAGCCCATCGAGGCGACAGTGCTGGCAACCCGCCTGATTGCGGCATGCCATGCGCGATGTGTCGAGGCCAAACTTCCCGCGCAGAACAGCGAGGTCAGACTGGTGCATCACGTCATCAGCAGGCAGCTTGCAGTGCGGACAGAGTGTCGGGATCAGCTTCTGGTTGCCGACGGCGTTCACGAAGCCTTCCGCAGCCAGTTCATCAATCGGCAGCATCAGACGGCCGCCTGCCATGCGCATAAATGCAGAAATAATGTCGCCAGCGTGCAGCGAGAAGCGCACCGGGTGCCCGGTCAGCGCCAGTTCAGACACAAGCCCCATCACCACGCGATCTCGCACTTCCGAGATCGTCACATCGTCCGGATCCATCCGCATGAGCGTGCGGATCACTTCCGCGTACTTCCGGTTTGCTTCGTCGTCGGACTCATCCGGACGCCGGATGATTGAGATCTCGGACAGCCACGGAAGCGGATATTCGGACGGCTCACTGACGGCAAACTGCTTCTTCAGTTCGCGATCGGGCAGCATGTACGACAGCGCGCGCAGCAGCGTTGTCTTGCCAGAGCCGGTTTCGCCGGTCAGAACCGTGATGCCCCCGCTCACATAGTTGAGCGTGTCGATCAGCGCCAGCTGGCTCGGTGCGAGGCCCATCTGGTGCGGCATGAGCACGGAATAATTCTTAAAGTTTCCGTCGAGAAGACGGAGAGCGACATCATAGCCGCCGACCGTCGGAGCAGATTGCCAGCGCAGGTTGATGGTGTCGCGTCCTACAACGAGCGGGATCATCGCGGACTGCGGCGCGCTCGGCTGGAAAGAGTTACCCGAGTTGGTGTTTTTCTGCACCAGGTCAGAGTACGCGGCAGACAGCGCACGGCGAACGATGTTCTTGGGCAGCCGGCGATAGGTGTATTTGTCGCCGTTGACGCGGAATCGTACTTCCACCTCACCGCGAAAGTCTCTCGGCTCGATAGCGATATCGCTCGCCCCATATGCATGCGCGGCTTCAATGATGTCGCGGAAGTTGCCGATAGCACGCGACGCCTCGCGCTCGACGTTTCCCGATACCTCGCGCTGCTTCGCTTCGTAGATGGCCGCGATCACTTCCTCGGTCGCGATCATCTCTTCCTGCACCAGCAGATCGCGTGCGGCAAGGTCCTTCACGAACGTAGTAAATTGCGCCCGCTCGCTGAACCGCGCGGTTGCGGCGACGATCGCAATCCCAGGCTGGATTTCGACGGCCACAAATTCTTTACGTGCTGCAGCCGATAACCTGAGCGTCGCATCGCTATCTGTGCCCGTGACGATCCGCTTGAAATCCGGGAGCGCATCAGCAGAGACCAGGACCGGTCTGCCGTTCGTCTCGCCGGTCGGCTCCTGATCCGCATCGTCTTCGACGTCAGGAATCGGCCGCGCCGGCGCCGTCGCGCGCGCACTCTCTTTCACCGGCTTCGGCGGATCGGCCGGTACGGTGGGTGATGGGACAGCCTGATGCCGCGCCGCGCCTTCACTTTCCGGCTGATGTTGCGGTTGCGCCGCAGTGTGAGGCATCGATGCAAAACTCTCTTCCGCGGGTGGGGAAGCGGACTCTTCGGTCCCGCGCTGCGCAGCGAGCAGTGCATCGAGTTCGCGCAGCGCCTTTTCCCCTTCCGCATAGGCGTCGCCGAGTGTGTCGGCGATGCCAGCGCCGGTAGTGACAGTAGACAGTTGTTGCTCACCGAGTGCGGAGCGAGCGCTCTCTGCAGACGTTTGGGACTGGCTCGCGGCGGCCTCGGCAGCCGCGGGAGCTGGGGCTTCAGCTACCGCATGCAACTTAGCCGGGGCCGCTTTGCCCGCATCGAACTCTGTGAAGGACTCGACGTCCTCGACATCGTCGCCCGAAAGTTTGCGCCCTAGAAACGACACGGTCGGATTGATTGCGCGCGTCGGCTCTCTGAAAGTCGGCTCCTGACCGGGATCACTTACCGTACGGGATGCGGCCTGCCCTGCTTCGACAAACGCCGTTGGCCTGACGCCACGGAACCGTTTCAGAAATCCGCCACTCGACGGAGCGTCGTCTGTCTCAACACCTGAAAAGATGCCCATGCTTAATGCGCTCCCGGGAGAGTGCTGACATTTGTAACGGCCGGTAGCGGACCGCCGAGATCGGTAATGGCCTGGATAACAGGGCTATCACCCAACGGCACGGCGCCCGCTGGCGCAGAGATCACGTCGGACCAGGTTCGCTTGCCTTCTGCCACCGTGACGCGGTAGCCGTCGACGTGGGTAACTGTCCATCCGTTCAGCAGCTTCTCGCCGCGACCGGCTGTATAGACGCCCCCCTGATACTCGTAGAGCACATGCGCACCCGATGCGTCGCTATAAGCGCCAACAAACGACACCGGTATCGCCCGCTTCGCCGGCGTGTCCGAGCGCTTCGGCTTCGCCACGACGGTTGCGGTCGCCGCAGGAGCGGCAGGCGCACCCATGATCGGCGCGCTCAGTACAACGCCTCCTGCGGGCGGCTGCACGCCCTCGGTCTTGCGCATTGAGTTGACGAGGTTCTGTCGCGCCAGACCGTCGATGTCATCGAGCGTCAGGTGCTTCTCATCGGCGTGTGCAAGGCCAACGGCAAAGAGCACAAAAAGCGATGCCGCCGCGACGCGGCCGGACTTATTGGAGAACATAATATTTACCCTTCGCGGTGAAGTGAACGCCACTGCCATCGTCCTTAAGCTCAAGCTCCAGTGAATCAAGCGCCATGTTTTCCGGGAGCTTCTCGAGCAAACGGCTCTGCCACATATAGCCTTCGATGGTCCAGTCGCCTGCCTGCAGAATCGGCCCACTGATCTCTCCGGCGTTCGGCTGACGCGCCAGCAGTCGCTGTAGCGGACGCAGTGTGACGACATAGCCGTGACTCATGAGCTGGTCGGGCTTCGTCGAAAGGCGTTGAGGGTCGGTCTGAAGCTGTTTGATCAGTGCCTGTGCAGTCGGCCACCGCTTCTCTCCGGCAAGCGCGAGCTTCTCCACATGCGGCACCGCAGGCCCTTTAACCTGCAATTGCAAGCCGTTCGGATCGAACACGACCGGCCGCATTTCCGCAGGAGCGCGCGCGTCGAACTCTTTGTACGTGCCGCCTTCACGCTTCATCGTGATGAAGCAGAAGCCGGTGGCTCCGCACGACGCTTTCTGGAACTGCCAACCCGCAAGGTTCGTTTCCTGCTTTGCAAACGTATCAATGAGCGCAGGGGCAAGGGCGGAAGCGAGCGGCACAGCGCCGTTGAAGGTTCGTGCCACAGCGGCCTGGTAGTCCTGCATGTAGGTCGGCGGCGGTGCCGGCGGCGGTGGCGGCGGATCGATGTAGGTAAGTGCGTCGTTGCCCACGTACAGCAGTGCGGCCGCGATGACAGCCAGCGGAATGATTTTCGGGACTTTGACAGGAAGCTTCTTGACCAGCCCGGTGCTCTTGCCCCGCAGCAGTTCGGCGGGCGTGAAAGGCTCGTCAAGGTCTGTCAGGTCAGGGCCATAGCCGATGGTTACAAGACGCGCCCTGTCCTTCGCGCACTCGCTCTCAATCGCATCGCGACGGTCCTCGAGCGCGTTCAGCGCGACCGTCTGGTCGATGCGGACGGCGCCTCGCACAACGAGAATGACGTGCACACGCTGGCCGTCCTGCACCAGCACGAGCACCGCGGGCTTCGTGCGTACGCGATCGAGACCGGCCACGCGTGCGGCCGCCGAATAGAGCTTCAGCCCTTTGCGTTCGGCAGGCTCCGGCGCACAAAACCCCGCAACGGTCTCTTCCCTGCCCTTGATCTCTACGTAATGAGTCGCGTCCAGTTCATCGGCGTAGCGACGGCGCTCGGCTGCCGCTCCTTTGGTCGCATAGGCCCGCCAGTCCAGTCCGAAGACGAGGCGTGCCTTTTTCTCGTTGGGAATTGTCTCGAAGTGCATGCGCCGCTCACATCGACGGAACGACGGAAGCCGTCAGCATGATTACCTGAAACGTCTTTCCTTTGTTCCATGCGCCGCTCGCGCCCAGAATGCCTGCGTTGCTTGAGCCGTCGTAGTTGTTCGTCACCGCGCCGTACATGACGACGGTCTGTCCATCCGACAGCGCGATTGTCTGGTCATCCTTGCTGCCGACGATATCCGGCAGCTGGATCTGCTGTGCCGATGCGCCGGAGCCTGTACCAATTGTCGTGAAAGGACCGTTGAGCTTCGAGTTATCGCTCCAGTACGACAAAATGATCTGGTTGTGGTCGTTCACCGACGGCAGAATATTGACGAAATCACCGACCGTAACGGAGCCCGGCGTCAGCCCCGGCACGCCCGCCGTCCCGCTGATCGAGCCGGTCGACGGCGTCGTCATAGCGAGATAGCCCTTTGTTTCAAACGAGCCGATCGACATTGGCAGGCCGTTCAGGGTCATCTTGGTCTGCGTGTTATCCGAAACCGTTTTGCCGTAGGTATTGATCGCGTTGATGACAGCGTTCGTGCCGGTCAGCGGCGCATTTGGCTTCAGGATCGAAAGACCGACGGAGCCAGCCGCGGTTGCGAGCGACGTCGGCGAGACGACGCTGATTGCGTACTTCGACAGACCATCCGAGATGCGGTTGAAGACGATGTCCGCGCTCGCGCCGGCCTGCGATCCGTTGTTAAGCGCAATCTGCAGCGTACGCACGCGAATCGACACCTGACGCGTCGAAATGGCGTTCTCGCGAGTCAGCACGTCGTTCATGCGATCGACGGCTTCCTTTGTATCGCGCACCATCACAAGACGGCTCTGCGGATTGACCGTGACCTTGCCCATCGGCGTCTTGAGGCTTTCCAGCTCCTTCGTGATAAGCGCAATCTGGTCGAACGTGCCGTCGCGTCCTGTTGATGTCACCGCAGCGAACGATCCGGTATTCGCGCTTGTCGTGCCGGTTCCCGTCGACTGGTTGCCCGTCGAGGTGTCGGTGCCCTTTGACATCGACGACTTGATGTTTACGGCGCCCGGAATGGCGGCAATCTGGAATGTGCGGGTGACAAAACGGGAGATATTGATTGTCGCGCCATCGAAGTTCCAGGCAAGCCCGAGGTCTTCCGTCACGCTGTGGAGATACTGGCCGATGCGGGCGTTGCCCGGTTGCCGGTAAATCGGCTCAACGTTGGTCGGCGTGCTTTGCGCCTGCATGCCTGCCTTGCCGCTTGTCACAGGATCAACGAGTGCGTCGCGCGGAATGAACACGTCGGGGCTCAGGTGGACGGGATAGCCGGATGCATCGGAGAGCAGCGTCGCAATCTTCGTGATCGGCAGGTTCGCGGGAAGCGTGACTGTCTTGTCGCGGAACACGGCAGGCAACGTCGCCTCATAGGCCACCGGCACCAGGCGATCGCCAAGGAATGCGGTCGGAACGTGCTCAACCAGTGGCATTGAGTCGCCCATGCCAGCCATCGCACGCGTCGCATCGTGCGTCGCGGCGTCGTACGCGTGGTTCACGTCAGACTGTGACACGACGCAGCCGGATAGCAGCGTTGCAACGAAAAGAGATACAGCAGCCTGAAAACGGTTTGCGCGCATGGCTTAGTCCTGGCAGTTGGCCGCGCGGGCAACCACGCGAATGACGTTGTTTGAGTGCTCACAGATCCGCGTCGGTGTGCGCATGTGGTTCGTTGCACGCATGACCTGCGTCAGAACCGAATCGAAGTCGCCACTGAAGCTCGCGTTGAATTCGAGCGGCAGGTCATCGTCGATCTTCCAGGCGAGTTGCCAGCCCTGCTGCTGCAGCCAGCGGTCGAGCGCGTTGCGCAGATTTATGTCCTGCGGCGTGATCGCGAGCGTCAGAGAACTGGGCGCTGCTGGCGCGCCCGCGTCCGGCAGGACGACTGGCGTCACGGCGGTCGATGCGACCGGCGCAAGTGATGTCACACCTCCGGCAACGCCTACTGGCGTCGGGGCATGACTCATCGATGGCGCGGCAGGCGTCGGCGACACCATTGCCAGCGCGGCGACAGGCGCGGCTGCTGGCGGTGCAGCGGGCGCGGACGGTGCCGAAGTGGCGAGCATTTTCCAGCCGTCGCCGGCGGGCGGTGAAAGATGTGACTGCGAGAACGAAGCGTTGGCGATACCCGTCAGCGTAATAAGGGCGAATATCTGCGCGATGCGTGACGCGCGGCGACGGGTGGGCATGATGATCATTGGCTTCATGAGAGTCAGTGGGCCGCGCGCACGACGCGCCGATAAATTTGATTCGCGTACACCAGTTGTTTATTGCTGGAGACGGCGTTGTACGCACCAACCGCCTTCCAGGTCGGGCCGAACTGTTTGATGTTCGACGCCAGAATCCATGTGCCGACGTATCCGTTGACGCATGCATTAAACAGCGACTCCCGCGTGACGCCGTAGCGTCTGAGCTTCGGGAGCCACGACGAATTGATTTGCATCAGGCCAATGTCTTCAGAACCATCCGTGTTGCGGTTCACCGCGTTGGCGCGCATGCCGGATTCCTGTTGTGCGATCGCACGCACCAGCACCACATTGACGTGATGGAACTGCGCGGCGTCATCGAGACAGTCAGCGAACGCGGGCTGCACGCCTAGTAATGCGGTACCGAGGGCGGCGATGATTCCCGTCTTCATGACTTCGGCCGGTCAAAGAACCGCACGTCGTGCTTGCGCGTCACGTTCACCACGTTGCCGTCGGCGTTCACGATGAACTGGTCAGCGGTGCCGTTGAACTTGTAAAAGCGGCCCTTCTGCTCGCCCGAGCCCATGTGGGCCACATCCGACACCTTCACGTTGCCAACGGTGTCGGCAAACTTGAAGTAAGTCGATCCTTCCTTGTCGAATACGCTTTCAAGGCCCGCGCTGTTTTTCGGCTCGAAGGTGTAGACGAGGCCTGCAACACGTGCGACTTCGACGCTGTCCGTGCCGTTGGACACAACAAAGCGCTCTGCGCGGTTGAATGTCACGACGTTGCTCGAGTCGTCCCATTTTGGCTTGAGCGAATGACCTTCCATGTCCCGAAAGACGATCTCTTTTGACGGCCTTTGCGAAAAGCGGATCTGGATGTGCGTGTCGTCGCCATCGCGAATGGCAAGCGCGCCGAACTTTGCC
The DNA here is from genome assembly GCF_046026985.1 of Paraburkholderia sp. RL18-101-BIB-B. Classification (NCBI taxonomy): domain Bacteria; kingdom Pseudomonadati; phylum Pseudomonadota; class Betaproteobacteria; order Burkholderiales; family Burkholderiaceae; genus Paraburkholderia; species Paraburkholderia sp. RL18-101-BIB-B. The sequence goes on along the minus strand of NZ_JARESV010000030.1, from coordinate 57,203 downwards.
GCCAGTCCACCGTCCTGCGATTGGAGCTTGTCGCTATCGCTCGACGCTTTTGCCGCCTCCGGTGACGACGTTGCAACCGTCGGTGCGGATACCGTTGCGTCAGCGGGCGCGGCGCTCGCCACATAGTTCACGCCAGTAGACTTGACGGCTGCGCGACGCAGCGTCACGTGATGCGCGTTGAAATCGACGTCCGCGTACAGATCAACCGTCCCAAGCAGCCGGTCGAGGGATTGCATCCAGTTTTCCCCCTCGCGCGTGGCGAAGCTTTGCGCGCTGGTCAGATCTACGTCTTTCTGTGCAGATCCCGTCCAGCCCTGTGGCACCAGCGATTTGACCATCTGTGATAGCGGAAGGGTCGCGCTCATCGGACGCGTCGTCTCAAGCCGGGGGCGTGGGCCGATCAGAGCCAGACGATTCGAAAATCCAGCAAACCCGACAGGCATGTCTCCGTTGCGGTTGCTCGCTTCAGTTGTAAACGTGTTCGCCTTCTTCCATCGCGCTGTAGCGCCTGATCCACCAACTGAGAAGGAGATTGCCTCCGGGGTGCCTGACACTACGATGTAGGGACCTTCCGCATGGCCGCCTTCAACCTTGAGATTCTGGCCCGCGCGCGGCTGCAGATAGGTGTCCGTTCCGTCGTTGAAGATCAGCGCGGGTCGCTCGGTCATGTTGCCGTTGACCTGATAGTCGAAGTCGAGCGGATCGGTGCTCGCTGCCGACGCTGACAACGAGAAAACTGCCAGCGCGATGAGGGTTAGCGTTTGCTTCATAGACCGCGGTCGATTTGAGAAAGATGCTGGATGAAGCGCACGAGGTATTCGCGGCCTGGCTGCGGGTTCGCGCTGTGGTAATACGCCACGGCTTTCACCGCCGAGTTTGTCTTGCGATAGTTCTCGTTGAGAATGTCTTCAGCCACGCGGATATTCGTTGCGGGCGCAAGGGCATCCCACGGCGACGCAAAGCGCTGCCGGTGATAGCACCAGTTCACCTGCAAAATGCCTACATCGAAATCGCACCGACCATTCGAGATCAGAAACCGGACGGCCTTGTACGCATCGGCTCGTGTGCGAAAAAAGAAGCCTCGTCCCGCGACGTTTAACGTCCACGGCCACGCTCGCCCGTTGTAGGCCGATTCGTTAAGCGCGATGCCCGCAAGAATTTTTGCGTCGACACTCGTGTGCATCACATCGAAGGGTGCCTGTGCCGTTGCACACGCCCAGCCACCCCGACGCTCAGTCATCGCGGCTTGCGCGTCGTCGTCAAGGACCGCAGGTAGCAGCCAGCCGCTTCGGACCAGCAGACTCTGGATACTTTCCGGCGCGCCATCAACGAGCACGGATGCGAAGCCGCGTGGTCCAGGAGTGATGCTTTGCCCCTTCAGAGGTTGCGCCCAAGCGAGGAAACGCTGCAGGCCGCACGCGTAGACAGGCTTACCAGGAAGCTCCAGCACGGAGCGCGCGCCGTTTTCATCAACCACGAAGCGAGTCGGACTGATGACGGTGTCGATCACCGCCGCTCCGGCCGACGAGCACACTGCCGTCAGAAGTAACGCGGCGACGGCGCGCCTAGTCATGGTAGGGCTCCATGACAATGTCCTGCGTGACCTGAACGAGGAACTGCTGGCCCGGTGGTACCGTGATCGTCGGAGGAATGTTCTGGTTGCGTTGAAGCACGGCCTGCGCAGTCGTCGCGGCGACCTGCCCCGCTGTGCTTCCTGTGGTCGTAATACCTATGGGGCTTGCCGTCGTGGATGTAGTGGCGCCATTGTCGAAACTCTTCAGCAGGACTGCGGTAATGAAGCCCGCGCCAAAGATCGCCAGGAAGTGGTTGTTGACATCGCCTGAAAAGCCGCTGTACCCATTCTGGTCGGCGCCCTGCATGCCGTTCATCGGCACGCTCTTTCCGTTGGGAAGCCGCAGGCTGGTCGACGCAACCAGCAGACGCTCCTGACCGACCTTCACGTCAGCACTGTATGCGCCGTTGATGAACGAGCCCTTCGGAATCATCAGGCAGTCGCCGCGAAGGCTGTCGTACACATCCTCATCGACCATCAACGCGACGCGACCCGGCTTGTCCGAGTTCAACCCTTCAACCGTTTTGACGTGAATGTTGTGCGGAGGCGTCAAGGTGCAGCCGCCGGCCTGGCCGTTGAACGTGGTCCGCTCGATGCCGCCCTGCCCTGCTGTTTCCTTCAGGAACGCCTTATCGCGGTCCTCCGGTGCCTGCCCCTGCCTGGCGAGCGCGAGAGCCATCCCGTCCGTCGGGTTCTGGGCACCTGCCGTCGCCGCTGCACGGGCTGCGCGGAAATCGTCGAGCGAGGGTACGCCCCCTGGCATCGTCGTCGACTGCTGGCTGGCGTTGCGGGAAGCTCCGGACTGCTTGAACACGGACGACGTATAGATCGCGTCCTGCTTGTTGCTCACGGCAAGCGCGCTCGTGTCACCGCCAGCAGCCCCCACCTCACGCTGGAAGTCATTGCCCGTCAACACCGGCTTGACGCCTGGCCGCTGCGCGGCAGACGCTTCGGACGCGGCACGGGCTGCCGCATCAGCCGCGGCAGCCTCCTGCTGCTGTCTGATCATCTTCTCGATGTCTGAAGTGCCTGCAGCAGGTACCTCGGTGCTGGACTTGAGGGCCGACGCCTTTTTCAGACGCGCTTCCTCTGCCGCCTGATCGCTCGCCTTCAGCTCATAGTAGAAGCCGAGCGCGCCGATGATCAGCGCGGCCAGCAGGCCAATGCTCATGATGGCATTGCGGGGCGTCTTGCCCTTGACGATCGCGGCCTGCTCGGCGTTGGCTGTGGCCTGTTCGGTCTTTTTGGCCACGGTCAGAACACTCCGAACACGCGCCGGCGACCATGCGTTACCGTCACCTCATCCTTGCCGGACACGAGAACAATTTCGTCGGCCAGGCGCTGGAAAACGAGAAAGTCGCCACGACGGATGAAATTGCCGACGACGCGATCGCCGTGATCCTTGTACATCGGCACCGGCCACGTTTGCGCTTTGGCGGGCATACGCATCCAGATCGAGTGACCGTCATCGAAGACGACCTCTGGCTTGAACTCGGCGTTGCCGGCGACCGAGTAGTCCCAGTTGAGCTTGTCAGGCGCCACGCTGATTGCACCCGAATCGCCGCCACGCTCCCCACCGGTTGCGCCCGTCCCCGCCCCGCTGCCTTCATCGCGGGCGTTCACCCTGGCCATCGGGGCGCGCGGGTACTGGAACCGTACGGTTTGGTAGAAGAACCCGCCTGCCGGCGAGGCTATCAGCGTGAAGTCGTACTCCCGCCGGTTCGTCGTCAGGTGCAGCGTATTGACGATGTCCGCCTTGTGCGGCTTGATGAACACATGGTTCATCTTGTCGTCGTCAACTTCCCACTGGATGCTGTCGCCCATTGCAGGATCGGCAATCAGCTTCTCGCCCGGCTCGAGCTCGATGGTCGTGAGCTTTAACGGCGCTGTGAGCACCCGGAAAATCTGGTCGCGGCTGTAGGGAAAGACGCCGATGCGGGCGTCGCCCGGCATCGTGAGCGGATCCGAACCGCTGTTGAACGGGTTGACCGGGCTCATCGGGTCACCCGCTATCATCGCGGCATTAAACGAACCGTTGTCGGTCGGCTTTTTGGCCTTCGCCGCAGTCATCGGCAATGCCGTCGCCGCGAGCAGAAAAAGAAGGCCGAGCGCCGGCCGCTGAGGTCTGGAGATCATGCTGGTCAGGCTCCACCGGTCCGCTCAAGGCGGAAGAACGGGATATAGATGCCGAAGGGATTGGCGGTAAGTGCAGCGTCGGCGGTCGGCGCGACGATCTGGTAGCGTAGGGTCAGCGCATACGACTTCACGTCAGGCTGGCCGGTCGCGCCGGCCTGAGACGTTGTCGTTGTAAATTCGACGAGGACTGTCTGGTCTTCCAGCAGCGCGATGTTGCGGACGGCCACTTCGCGGATCAGCTTGGGATTCGCGGAGATCTGCTGAAACGGTGCGTCGTCGCGCAACCAGCTTTTGAACTGGTCGGCTGCCGCACCAATCATCTGCGCCTTCACTGAATTGATGTTCAGCGACATGCGCGATGTCGTCAGACTGTCAGTCAGGACCGGCTCGATCGTGAACCAGCGCACGGCCATATCGCGCATGCTCGTACGCAGTGCCTGCGAGTCGGGCTTATAGGCGACGAGTTCTGTCACGACCGGATGACCGCTTACGTCGGCCGACACTCCGACCACGCGCGTGACAGATGGAGGCGGCTGACGCGTCCAGACGGCTCCGGCCGCGACCGCCGCACACGCGAACGCGATGAGCATCCAGCGATTGCTCTCAACCTTGAGCCGCGTGCTCGTCTCGAAAATAACTTTCGCTGGATCGTCTTCCTCGGCATACATGCCGGGGGCCGTAGATAGCGCGGCCTGCCGCTTGTTCCTGAAAATGCGCATGGCAACCCTTGATGAATGGCTACCATTGAAACAATTTCTAACAGGCGGTTTGAGGCAAAAGGCACAGAGTTTCTGCCGCCTTTTCGGTGCGGTTCTACCCTTCGTCGTTCGTCGATCTGTGACCTGCCGTGTAACGCGTTACGGGGGTAGACCCGGAAAGACCACCTAAATCTGGGCCCTTTCGAGTACCCAAACGCTGAAAAACGTGACTGGCTTGGACACGTAACGCGTCGTTTATCTGTCTGGTCTATAAACGACGCGGTCGCGCGGCGGTACGGGCTCGTTACAAATCAATAACCTAGACAATGTCGACGAGGGGCTCGCCTTTAACGCCGTTATACGTGTCCACGCAAACTTTCTGAGCTTAAGAACGTGTCTCAACCGGGTAAGTGCTTGTCTCGCAGACTCTGCCCGGAGCGCACGCGTTTCGGCCGCCTTCGATAATGTCGTTCCGGGCTCCGCGATCGTCTGCTCGGCCCGGGAGGCTGTCCACCGACCTGTCACGATTGCCTCAGCCACTTCTTTCGCGAGCGGGTGAGGCACCGAAGCCTTATGACCGATTGCAGTTTGTTTCGACAAAAAATTGGTCTTCGACGGTCCAAATGTCGCCTTGTGGCGACGTGAAGCTCTTGCCGATCCTCGGAACCGAGCCGGACAACCGGGCAGGCGGTCGCCCGCGGGCAGGCCCAGCGATCAGGCGGTGTTGCCGAATTCCCACACGGTCGAAGAAATCGTTTCGGTGCTAACCACTGGAAGAGAAGTTTTGCCGGGAGGCGTGAAGGTGAGGATGGTGCCCGGGCGGAAGTATTTCCGCCTCGATGTACCAAACTTCGACCAGATGATCCCGCGAATAGCGGAACTGGAAGCGGTCGTGGACGCGGTGCTAGCGACCTACAACAGCACGCATTTGTTGGGGATTCTTCCTGCAACCAGAAAAGCAGCCCTTCCGCGCACGGAGGGAAAGTCGGAGAACGCCAAAATCCGACTATCGCGGAAAACTTAGACTCGCTCGTCGTTATTTGGCAATGCCCATGTCGGGCTTATGCCGGCCCTGAGGGTGATTTCGCAGGGCGCAGTTCTATGAAACGGTGAGCGTTGATGCGCCGAAGACTCCTAAGTTTCTGCGATCTTAGCCCTCAGCCAAGACGTGTAAGCGGTTCTCTCCAAGGCATTTTTGAACGTTCCTTTTTCGTGCTGATAGGTGTTCCCTTTCCCGCCTGAATTCATATATTCGGCGGCGAATTGCTGCTTCTCCTCGAGCGACAATGCCTTTATTTTGTCTGATGTCCGACGCGCCCTTTCATCGGCCGCCTCCTCCTCCACTTCTTTCGTCGAGAGTTTAGGTTCGGGTGTTGTGTTACTCGGTGCGAGCTCAATCCGCTCGCCTTTTTCGAAGACCGTCCTCGCATAGCCGCCTGCATTACCGCGAATTTGTTTTCGCTTGGCGCGCTCTTCCACATAGAGCGCCGTTTGTAATGCCCTATCGGGCTCTTGTTGAATCCAGCTGATGGCGAGTCGGTCACCAACACCTAGCTTCGTCAGTTTTTTGAATGCGTCAGAGTCCCGAATCGCCTTCTGTCCTTCATCCTCTTCGTCGTCAAGCATCGACCGCTGAGGATTGTCCTCTACAAGAAATCGAATCTGCACCACCCGTCTCGCCTCTCGTTTGTACTCTGGCGTGACAATGATGTTGGAGACTTGGTTGATTTCCTTTACCGCTTTTTTTATTACTTCACTCGAGAAATGCTTGAATTCGTCGTACATGCTCGCGTCTGCCCCCAGGAGGCGTCGCCAAGTATCGACGGAAATCCAGCCGGTCGAGCCGGTTCTCTTAAAACGAAGGCAATTCTCGTACAAAGCGAGGGCGTATCCGCCGCTGAACTGGCGTTGAACATTGATGTTGATAAGGGTGTAAATATCAGGATTGGCCAATTTTTCCGCGAGCCAATCACTGTATTCGTAAGCACATGTGCCGCTCTTGATACTGGCGTACGCAATTAGCGGTGACGCTTCCCAGTCTGGTTTGCTGCCATCTTGTAGCAGGTCGAAAGAGATTGGCGTCGACATGACCTTGAGCAGGGCACGCTTGAGAGCGTCGTGATTTTTGCTGTCGAATCCGAGCATCGTGCAGAGAATGCCGACGGGCAACGTATGGCGCTTTTTAGTGAGGAGCTCGTCGTATGCGTTCAAAAGCAGCACGTTTACGATTTTCCGCTCGAGCAATGAGAGTTCCCCACTCACGTGGACGGTTGCCACATGTTTCTTTAGTTCGTTCGGGGGCAGGTTGAGCGGCTTTAGGTTCGGCATGAAATCTCCATCTCTGGCGAGATTTTATGAGGAGAAGGTCATGCCGGCAACCGATTTCATTCTGACCTTTGGGGTCGAGCGGCCCGAGGCTAAGAAGGGATGCCCCATAGACCATGACTTTTAAAGCCATTTTTAGAGATGATTGCGAGGGCGTAGCCGAACGAGGTGCAGTTTTGGGGAAATCTCTCGGAGGAACAACGCCTGTTTGTTGTTTCTTTTAAAAAACAAACCACTTTAAAAGCGTTTACAGATGCAAGATCCTTATCTGTCAGGGCTTTCCGGGCGATTAGGTCATGGTCTGTGGGGCGAAAGGTCAGGGTTTGAGGGAAAGTTGCTCGGTTAAGGTCATGTTCTATGGGGCATAAGGTCGGGCTTTATGGGGAAAGTCAGGGTTTATGGGCCGACGGCAGCAAGAGCGCGCAACCCGTTGATTCGCAGGGTAATTCGAGTTTGAACAAAAGCGATAGGTCAGGGTTCGTGGGGACCGGAGCCCCTGGGCATTGATGGGCCGGACCCTTTCCCCACAAACCATTACCTTTGCCGGCTTTCGCGACTGGCTCTGTGGAGTGGTCGACAGCATCTGTCGTCTGTAGGGGGCTCCCGACGGTTCTAGTGCCAGCGGCCAACTTGGACGCACGAGGTTTCAGGCTCGAAGATCACCGATCGGTGGCCGATTTGGGCAGGAACCTATATCGCCCCTTAAACCACTACCTTTCCGAGTACGGATTCAATAGCGCCCCACAAACCATGACCTTTCGCCGAGGCGTCGGCGAAAAGCTCCCCACAAACCCTGACCTTTCGTTTCTGCAGATCCACGGGGGAGAGGTGTTTGTTGACCGTTTGAGAGGAAGCGGGCTCCCTTTTCTCCGGTGCACGCGTCGACAGCCCACAGCCCGACGCAACTCGTGTCGTGCAATTGAGCGATGTTGGCAAATTTTCTTGCACGTCTGCAATTTCATCACTAAGCTTTCGCGGAATTCAACACAAATTGCGGCTTTTTGCTTTCTGTGTTGAAACCATCACGCTGCGCTCAATGACCAGGCATTACCAAAATCTGGAGCCTTTGATGAATACAACAGCGCGTGCGCGCTCTGAGAAGCCAAAAATGTCGATCCAATTAAAACATGCCCCAAAGCCGATGCCGTTGTCGGCAATCAAAGCCATAGCAGAGAACGCGAGCGGGATGCTTGTGGACGTTCGCGAAAGCATGCTTGCTCCGCATCCGCGTAAGAATCCTCCAGTTTTCACAACGGCACAAGTTGGGGATCTCTGCAGGATCGATCGCCAGCGGATGAATTATCTCTCGCGATCCGACTCGAATCTGCCGCAAGGAACACTTCGCCACAGCCGAAGCCGAGAATTTACTCTTGAGGAAACTCGCATTTGGATCGATCAGATCGGTCCGTTTGCGAGGCGGCCGGCTGGAGTCAAAGGAAAGAAAATTGCGATCGGGAATTTTAAGGGTGGCGTCAGCAAGACGACGACTGCTATGACCTTGGCGCAAGGACTATCGTTGTTCGGTCGGCGGGTGCTGCTCGTTGATCTTGACCCACAAGCTTCTTTGTCGGCACTCAACGGGATACTGGCGGATAGCGAAGTCTCCGATGAGGAAACCGTCCTTCCGTTAATTTACGGTGATGTGGACGATTTGCAGTACGCCGTCCAATCTACCTACTGGGATGGTGTCGATCTCATTCCCGCGAGTGCAGCTTTGTTCGGGGCGGAATTCTTCCTCCCCTTCAAACAGTCGAAGGACCAGACATTTCAGTTTTGGAACGTGTTGAACAAGGGGCTCGCCCCCCTTCTGGACGAGTATGACGTAGTCATCATCGACACCCCCCCTGCCCTCTCCTATCTCACGATCAATGCATTCATGGCGGCGGACGGCCTAATCGTGCCGACTCCACCGAGTGCGTTGGACTACGCCTCGTCAACTCAATTCTGGAGTTTGTTTTCGGATCTTTCAGAAAGTATGACGCAGGTGGCGCCCGAGCTTGTAAAGAGCTTCGATTTTATTCACGTGTTGCTTGCGAAGGTCGACCAAAGTCAGGCCGCCACCCCGATCGTTCGTGATTGGATTAACAAAACATATGAAGGCCTTGTGCTTCCGATTGAGATCCCAACGACTGCGGTGACGCAGACGGCTGCAGCCGAGTTCGGAACTGTCTACGATATTTCGCGATATCAGGGGAGCCTCAAGACATATCAGCGTGCGCGTGAAGCCTACGATCGTTTCGCCGAGATTATTGATCAGCAACTGGTAGCGTTGTGGAACGTGAACAAGGAGGCCAAATGAGCATTAAAGACCGACTTGCGGCAAAGGCCGCTTCGATAGGCACGTCCCCACGTCCCCAGAAAGTCAGTGATGATCAGGTGGGACGCCCTAAAACTGCGCCAGGTCAATTGATGGCATCCTTCCCGCTGCTCGCTGAAAAGGAGCGTGAACTTCAGACGGCGATGAGGCGGATCGAGGAACTCGAATCTAGCACTGGGACGGTGGCTGAAGAGGTTGAGATATCAACGCTCGTTGAGGTGCCTGGAAGACGTCGAATTTTATCCAACCAGGAGTATGGCGAGCTACGCGCTAACTTGGAGGCTAACCCTCTGGTCCATCCGATCGTTTATCGACCGCTCGGCGATGGTCGGAACGAGATCATTTCTGGAAATAACCGAGTCGCGATTTATCGTGATGACCTGAAGCGGGCGAAGATTCGCGGCGTACCGTTTGAAGGCACAGACACAGAGGTTGAGCTGGGCGCAGCGTTTTCGAACCTGCTAGCCCCGGCATTGCCCGATTTCGAAAAATATCGGCAATTTCAGAGAATCCAACAGAACTTGGGGTTGAGTCAGGCGGACATAATACGAACATCCGGGTTAGCGCAAAGCCATGTGGCCCGAATCCTGTCGTTCGACCACCTTCCGCCGGAGGCCAAGCAAGTTCTCGCTACCAACCCGCATCGCCTTGGTGGCACCGCCGCGGCGAAGTTTGCTGCTTTGGCGGAGCAAGGGCATGGAAGTCAAGTAACGGAAGCCATCAAGCTACTGGTTGAATCGGATCAAATGACACAGGAGCGGGCGCTAACACTCGCGACACCGTCTCGGCCAAAACTTGCGCGACCCGCAGTGAAAACGATCACGGTCGGGAAACGAAAATTCTGTGACGTCTCCGTACGAAACGGGGTGATAGGTCTGCGATTCGGGGGTAAAGATGGCGAGGCAAAAGCCGAAGAATGGAGCGAGCGGATCGCGCAATTCATTGAGAGCGAACTTGGTGGGCAAGATATCTCATAGTCATCCAATTTGGATATTCAATAAAAACAAAGACTTAGCTAAATGAAGGCTGGTATCGGCGAAGTTATCCAAGTTGGAAGTCGATAAAAATCAATAACTTAGAATGCAAAGGGCGGGCGTCCTTAGTGTTCCCGCGGAGCCTGCGCAGGAGGGAGAGCGTATCGTACACACGGTCTTTCATCTTCGAGATTGCGACAAGAGATCCGATTGAGCTCGGCTTCTGCGCGCGCCGAGTGGACCAAATTACTGGGGAAAAGAGAGGGCGGTCAATCGCCAATGGCATGCCGTCAGGAACCGATACATCGCTCAACGGACGCTCAAGTAGTCTATCTCGCTGCGGCATCCATCGCGGCGTCAAAAAACCGCTCCACCGCCCGGTACTGGCGCACCGCGTCGCCCTTGGTGTAAAGGGTCGTCGTGCCGAGGCTGGCGTGGCCAAGGCCGGTCTGCACGTCCCGCAGGTCACCGCCGGCATCGAGCGCGTGGTTCGCATGGGTGTGCCGCAGCCAGTGCGTGCTCGCGCGCTCCAGATCCGCCGCGGCGCCTGGGTAGGCGGGCCGGAGCAGGGCGGCGGCCCGCGTGAAAATGGCCTTGTAAAGCCGCGCGAGCGCATCGGGCGACAGCGGCCGGCCGGTTTTCAGGTGGGCGATCAACGGCGTGTTGCCGGGCGCGGTCTCGAGCGTGCACGGCACAGGCCTGAGCTGCAGACAGGCGGCCAGCTCATCCATCAGCCGCGGCGGCATCGGCACCCGCCGCTCGCGCCGGCCTTTGCCCATCACCTTCAGGGTCCAGGCGTCCCCTAGCGCGGCATCGAGCGCCTTGCGCGACAGGGCGCCGGTCGTGGCGCCGGCGAGTTCGGCGCGGCGCAGCCCCGTGGCGTACGCGAAGAGCAGGGCGAAGTAGTCGCGCTGCTGGGCCGGCGTGAAGCCGGGTACGTCGAGGGGCCGGCGGGCGGCCTGCAGCACGAACCGCCACTGGGCATGCGTGAGCGTGCGCCCGGTCACGTCGACCAGCGGCTTTGCGCTGTCCACCTTCTGCAGCCCGTGAAACGGGTTGACCTGCAGGTACTGTCCTCAACCAGCCAGCTGCACAGGGCCGACAGGATCTTGCGGGCAGTCTCCCGGCTCGCGGGCGGCAGTTATTTCGCGAACGGCCGCCAGGCCGGGTCGAACCGCTCGGCCTTGCCGTTGCCGATCCAGCGTTCAGCGGGCTGCGGGTCGGCCAGAAAGCCATTGATGTAGTCGCGGCAGTCTAGCGTATTGAGCGACGACAGCGGTTTGCGCCGCACGATAACCGCCCAGAGCAGCAGCCGCTCGGCTTCGCGCCGGTACGCGCGGGAAGTGTGTCCGCTGCGTTCGCCGCGGATCGCGATCCACGCGTTGAGGGCGTCCAGATCCGTGTTCAGCGCGGCCTGGTGGGCCGGCACCGGCGCGCGGTTCAGGCCCTGCGAGCCGTCCGGGCCGTCCGGCACACGCAACGATTCCATCGGCGCGACGTCGGCGGTGACGGCGGGGCGGGTCAGTGCCGGATGGCCCGGGTCCAGTTGCCGGCGCGGGATCACGGCCAGCGGGGAGAGGATGGCGTGCAGGGAGCCCGCGTGCAGGTCCAGCCAGTCGGTAATGCGCTGGGCACCCTTCGGGCCCAGCCGCGTCACGGCGGTGTACCAGCGTTGCCGGCGGCGCTGAATCAGGGCCAGCAGGTCGACGAGGGTAACCACCCCAGCCGCATGCAGGCGCGTGGCGATCGCCGGCGCGAACCAGCCGTCGACCGGGTGATGCGGAGCCGGGTCTTCGGCGAGTGCCCGTTCCATGCGGGCGAGCGCCGCGGCCTGGCGGGCTCGCAGACGGGCGTTGCGGGCGATTTTCCGGTCGACGCGCGGCGACTTTTCGGGCGGGAAATCGGCGCGGTAGAGGTCCAGCAGTTCGGCCTCCCCATACACCCCGCCCGGATCGACCTGCGTGCGGTAGTCCTCGAGCGACGGCGGGTCGTCGCGGCCGTGCAGCTCGGCCAGCGGAATGCTGCCCGGTTTCAGCCGCAGCAGGTGGGCCGCCTCCGTGTCGCGCGCTCGGCGCGCGGCGATCACGAGCGCGTCGCGCAGCGTCGCGACCAGCCGGCGCGTGACGCGGACGTCGGTGCCCGGTTCGCCATACGCGCCATGAAGGCCGTCGATCGCGGCCCCTTCGAGGTAGCCGCGATACAGCGCGAAGTGTTGACGGGTCAGCCGGCGGGCGGGCTGCTTCACGACCGATCCCATCTCATGCTTCCGTTGGCGCCATAGCGCCCGCGTCAGAGCCGGCACGCTTCGCCCGCGGCTTTGTGGCGGCCCGATCGTCGCCCCGAAGGGCTTTGCGCGATTGCCGGTCGATGTCGTTCGGCCACATCTTCATCCGCCACCGCTGTACCCAGCGCGGCCAGCCGGAAAACACGAGTCGGTCGAACAAGTAAGCGGCCAGTCGCGCATGCACCGCACACCGCTGCCAGTCTTCAAAGATAGGGGGAATGGGCGGACGGCTTCCGTTTGCCAGGTCAGACATCGATTCCTCGAACCTCCGATGCGCCACCTCACACTGAAATAGCTGGCCGTAGAGCCGGGAATCGATGTCCGTGAGTTGGCCAATCACGGGAGTGTGCAGCGCGAAGAGGGCAGGCCGGCGGTCGGCCAGGCTCTTGACCGCGTTCGTGACGTGCTGGCTTTTCAGGTTATCCAACTGCTGGCGACTGACGAACGGGCGGGGATCGACGTCGCTGCGTTGGGGGAGGGGGTGCGCCGCTTCGAGGTGTTCGGCGGCGGTGATGAGATGGTGGAGGTCGGGCAGCGCCAGGCCGGCGGCGACACGCTGCTCCCGGCGGCGCTGCGCGCGGGCAACGATCAGGGCACCGCCCACACCCACGACACCACCAACGGCGGCACCGACGAGCGTCTGCCAGTGGTCGAGACGGTCGATCAAGCCATCGGGTGCGGCGGTTGGCACGGGCACCGGCAAGCACATCCGTGCGGCATGCGCCGTGAGTTCGTAGAGCAGATTGCCTTCCATTCACGTCGAGTGAAGCAAAAGTGATAGCACCGCCGGAAGCGCAACTCCATGAATTCTCGGCCTCCGCCGCCCGACCGCTTCCAGATTCACTTCCGACCTCGGAGAAGTGAAAGTTGGAATCTTCGGACTACTGAACTGAATGTTGGAAACTTCGATGATGGCCATGCTGCGAGTCCTGCATTCGAGCTTTGCGACGGCCTGTTATTGGCGCAGGGAGGCGAGACGACCGTGAAACATCCGGCGTTGAACTGGCCTCGCCCGGAAGTCCATATGTGGTATGGACTTCCGGCAATTTAAAAGGGAATGTTTCACGAAAATGCGCGGGTTCCGCCGGCGAGACGCGTTTCACGAGCACATTTTTCGTCAGCAGCAGGCGACTCACTGAGCTCAACACATAGTTTGTATTGATTGGAATGTAAAACGTATCAATTGCTACGAGACGTATTGGACCCGTCACTGGCTTTGGCATCAAGCGGAGGTCCGCTGAGGATGCTCCACCCGGTCATGTGCTCCCAGCGCTGAACCGGCGCGACCCTCGCCGGGCCACTGGCCGCATCGTGTCTTCCGTTTTTGTACTACAACTGGGTAATTGTGTTGGAAGACTGAGGGCGGCGATGGTCAACCTGCGATTCGTCCGTGCGATCGACGATGTGCGCCCTTATGGGACGCATCGCTACGATGTCTATGGACCCAAGGTCGACCGGCGGATCACCCTGTTTGGTCTTCGGGCTTTGAACACCTGGTTGCAACTCGAGTTCAATCCCGATGTCGTCGCTTACTGCGAACGACCACTTCGCGTTCCTGACATCCGGCCCGCACGGATGGTCGATTTCTGGGTGCGCGGGCTTGACGGCGAACGCTTCCTGATCGTACTGCGCGGTTCAGAACTGCAGGCGGTCGCGGCGCAACCCCGGCGGTTCGTGGCATTCGACGCGTGGGCACGAAAGACCGGGATACAGGTTTGCGTGATCGGCGCGGACGAACGTGCGGCAGTGGATGTCCTGCAGCGGAATCAGGCCACCATACTTCACCACGTTGCAGCCGATCACACCTTTGTAACCGACGAAATCAAGCAGCGCGCGCTGGCCGCATGCGGGAAGGGCGCAACGGTGGGCGAACTCGAATGCCGGTTATCGCCCGTGGACGGTACGCTGGTGCGGTCTGCCGCCTTCATGCTGGTGCTGGATGGCAGCCTACGGTGTCCGACACTTGCTCGCGAGCCACTCAGCCGACAGACCCGGTTGGTGTGCTCATGAAGATGATGGCCTTCGGCGAACTCCGGTTCGACCGGGAATCGATCCCGGCCGAACTGCGCGATGTCGCGAGCTGGCCGGGCGCCGATGACGGTGCGTTGTCGAGCGAGGCTCGTCATGTGTTGCAGCGACGTATTCAGGCCATGGCGCTGTTTGTCGACGGACACTTGTCCTTACGCGAAATCGGTCGCGTGACAGGACTGCGGTTCAAAGACCTGTACAGGCTGTTCGACCGGTGCGTCACGATGCACGAGGACGGTCGGATCTTCGGCGTGCGTGCGCTGATACCGTACGCGCACACGCGCGCGTATCAGCGTAGCGCTGCCGTCACGCTCTCACGTGACGGCGTCAAAGGTGGGACAAGCGGTGCGTTCACCCAGCTTCTGCTCCGCTATCCGGAGATCGCGCGCTGGATCGAACGAAAGGTTGACGAGCGGCGGCGAAAAAACGGTGGACAACGCGAGGTATTGCGCGGCCTGCGACGCCTGCATCGCGACTTCCTCGATCAATGCCGGCGGGCCGGCGTCGAGGCGCACAACTATCCGTTCAACCAGCAGCATCTGGGTGAGCGATCGCTGGCGACGCATGTGCGGCGTCTTGCAAACCGGCACTTTGATGCGGCGGCGCAGGCAGCCGGCGCCACGCAGATAGCGCATCCGTGGGAAGACGCCGGCGAACATGTGCGCAAGCCTGCCGTCGATCCATTCGACGTCATCGAATTCGACGGACACAAGATCGACCTGCGCGTCACGCTCAGGGTCGACGATCCGCTTGGCTTCGAAACCCTGCTCGCGTTGCACCGGATCTGGATATTGGTGCTGCTGGATGTTGCGACGCGCGCAGTGATTGGCTACAGCCTGGCATTGGGCCGGGAATACAGCAAGGACGATATCGCCGAAGCATTGACTGACGCCGCCCGCGACGCGCGCTTTCCGGATTCCCGGACTGCGCGTGCGTTCGGGCGGTGGGTTCCCGTCAGTGGAGCAGGCGCTTGCGCGTGTGAGGCGGCAAGAACAGTTGCAGGCGGCACGCATCGAGGAGGTTTCGCGGCGTAGCGAAGTACTGAGGAAAACCATGCGGCAGTACGAGGTCGGTGATATTGGGCGCATCAATATCGATCAGGCGCGCGTGGCTCTGCTCGAAAGCCAGACGTCTTTGGTGAGGGAGCAGGTCGGCCTGCTCCAGGGGCAGGTTGCGTTGTTCCGGGCGATGGGAGGGGGCTGGCAAAGGACAGGCGCAGGTTCTGGGGTGGCTCGTTTGCACTAACGAGAGGTGCACCTCTCGTTAGTCTCGAAGGCTAAGATACAGGTCCTCCAAGCTGATTTTCCAAATGTCCGCCACCTGTGAGCTGACGGCTGTGAGTTGGAAGGTCGAATGTCTCGTCAGGGTCGAGTGCGGAAATCGGTGCAGGCCGACGATCGCGGAGCCCGGCCAGATCAGCACCTGCGAACTCGGCCATTAACGCCCGTTGCTCGACTCCAGAGTAGTCGCGACGTGGAAAAACCGATTGCACACAGGCACGGGCTGATCCATAAGCGAACGCCTATGATGTTTCAAGCAATGTCTAACTATCGTGAAAGTACGTGCGGCCCTATGCTTGCTTCTTGCAGTCAGAAGGTTTGGGGCGGGGTGATGAGGCGCGCCACTACCGCGTTATGCACTCTGGCAGCGCTGCGAGTGCACCGGCAATAAGGAGACGACGCGGTCTGCGCCGCGTATCAATGTAAATGACGACTACCATTATTTTTTCCCATGCTGCGTGTCTGGATCATCGCCCGGGCCCTGACCATCCGGAATCGCCGGAACGTCTGAAGGTCGTGCTGCGCGCGTTGCAGTCGCCGGAATTTGCGGCGCTGGAATGGCGCGATGCGCCGATGGGCACACTCGATCAGGTGCAATTGATCCACGACCAGGCCTTCGTCGATGCGGTCGCGGAGATCGCCCCGCAGCGGGGTTATGTGCCGCTCGATGCGGGCGACACGGTGATGTCGCCGGGCTCGTGGGAAGCCGTGATGCGCTGCGTCGGCGCGGCTTGTGCCGGCGTCGATGCGGTGATCAACGCGCAGGCGCGCAACGCGTTTTGCGCCACGCGTCCGTGTGGTCATCACGCCGAGCCAGCGAGGGCAATGGGTTTTTGCATTTTCAATCAGGCTGCAATCGCTGCGGCTTACGCTCATGAAGTACACAAGCTGGAGCGCGTCGCGGTCGTCGACTTCGACGTCCATCACGGCAACGGCACCCAGGCAGCATTTTTCAGCCGCCCGGAACTGTTTTACGCCTCCAGCCACCAGTCGCCCTTGTATCCCGGTACGGGCGCCGCATCCGAGACCGGCGTGAACCACAACATTGTCAATGTCCCGTTGCCCCGTGGATGTGATTCGGCACTCTTCCGTGCACGGATCGAGTCCGACATGTTGCCGGCGGTACGCCAGTTCAGCCCCCAACTCATCGTCATTTCGGCAGGCTTCGACGCGCATCGCCTGCACCCGCTCGCAAGCCTGAACCTCGAGGACAGCGATTTTCGTTGGATTA
Organism: Paraburkholderia sp. RL18-101-BIB-B; assembly: GCF_046026985.1. NCBI lineage: Bacteria > Pseudomonadati > Pseudomonadota > Betaproteobacteria > Burkholderiales > Burkholderiaceae > Paraburkholderia > Paraburkholderia sp. RL18-101-BIB-B. Next base: position 40,357 of record NZ_JARESV010000030.1, on the reverse strand, counting down.
CCAGTGAGTTGATGCGTATTGCCGATGCGACGTGCGAGGGGCGCATCGTTTCGATTCTGGAAGGGGGTTATAGCCTGGAGGCCCTGGCCACTGGCACGATGGCACATGTCCGTGCCTTAATGAATGTCGAGGTCGACCGATCAGACTCACAGGTTACCGGGTCTACGCAGTGACTTCCGGCCGTGACCGGCCATGAACGGACCTTCGCCGGACGCGTCGCCTAGTCATTCAGGAGGCGGCTCTGTCTCAGCAAACGGTCATTCGATCGCGGAAAGCTGTCCGAACATACGAACAACCAAGCGCCATTTCATGTAGACATTGCATATTGAGCGAGTTGGGCCTCAACTTGCGCCGCAAGGGTTCTAAGAGTAAGCGAGTACGGCGTACCGTCTAGACGCTCCAATCAGAAGTCGCCAGAGTAGCCCCCGCCACATCGAGTAGAGGGACTACTTTGACAACAGAAGCACCGACGAGAACTGGCCGTAAAGGCGTACCGAATCATCCGCTCGCATTCCGGCGCGAGATAGCCCGACCGGCGAGCGAACTCACACCCGGAGGACCGAACGATGACGAAGTACCTTAAAGGTCAAGAACCCGCTCAGGTCCATATCGTGAAGCAGGCCGATATGGGCCATAACGTGCAGGTCAATAACGGCGTGGCTCCTGTTGAGCAAGCATCGCACGCGGAGCAAAACAGGAACGCGCCAAACGAACTATTGGAGGCGAGCAATGGCGAAAGGCTGGACACCGGAGCGCAGGGCAAGGCAGGCCGAGCTAATCGGCCGCTGGAAACCGTGGGGGCGGTCAACCGGACCTAAATCGGCGGAAGGCAAGGCTAACGCGTCCCAGAACGCATACGAGGGCGGTCACCGTGAGTATTTGCGGGAGCTGTCGCGGCAGGTAAATGCCGAGCTCCGAGCAGCGCGCGATCTAATTCGTCAGGTCCGTCTCCCGAACGAGTGAGTCAGGTCGCGGGCATCGAGGCGCCCCGTGCATCACTGCGTCCTTGGTTGCCGCGCCTAAATGATCCTATAACGTGGGAAGCCAGCCTCTGAGTTTTGGCCGGGCAGCACTTGCCGATCCATCGGCATAACAAGCAAGAACAGGGCTGTGTGGTTAGCAGGGGAGGGCCGTGGCGGACACGTTCGATGTTTTCCTGAGTTACCACTGGCGCGACCATGCGCAGGTCGAGGCGCTCGCAACGCGCCTGCGCGAAGCCGGTGTCCGCCCGTTTCTCGACGGCTGGTACCTGGTGCCCGGCACCAACTGGCTTAGCGCACTGGAAAATAACCTCACGCGCTGCAACTCTGCGGCATATGCTGTCTTTGATACTCAATCCTCATTGGCTCTACGCTGGGTGTGGTTGCAACGTTGATCGCCGCGTACTGGCTCGGATTTCCGGCCTGTTGGTACGTCGCACTGCCTATCGTTATAGGATTTATCGCACTAGGAATTGGTATGGCGGCTAGGTGCGGTTGGACAATTAGGTAGCTATGTGATGACGCGAGTTCGTAGCGAAATGACGCCCAACCCGTCGTTGCGCCTTGCGCAAAACGTAACTGGGGGTGCGATATGCGATCCTTGAGGGCGTCATTTGTCATCGCGGTCTGCGTTCTTCTGCTATTTGTGGGTTTAGCTGAGACAGCCAGCGCGCAGACCGTCAACCGATACATCGTGATGCGGGTTGATTTCCAGGACTCCGGCACCACTCCACCGAGATACTCACGTCAACAGGTCGAGCAGCAGCTCGCCAACGTCACCAATCTCTTCAAACAGAATTCCAACAACACCATGGGGGTGGAGTTTGTCGTTACGGACATCTTTCGTTTGCCGAAAAACCAGGCAGCCTATAGCAGCACCGCGTCTATGGAAACGACATTGCAGGACGCGTTAGCCAGCGCTCCTGCGGCCGTCACGGCGCTGTGGGCAAACGATGTCCATGCAATCGTGGTAGTGCTCTCACAGAAATCGGATCCGGGTGGAAGCTACTACGCGACCCGCAACGTAGGGGCTGGTGGCAATCAGATATTCGTGGGAAATGCGGTGGTTGGAGAGAACCCCGGCGACACGGACCGGCAAGTCTGGGGTCGCTGGGCACATGAGGTAGGTCACAATCTGCAATCAGGAGCCGCTGCCGCCGACACTCCCCTTCAGGTCGGGATTGGGGGACATCCAAGTGGCTACCAAAGCGAGTTTGACCTGATGGACACGAATTATCCTGGGCGCATTGGAGCAGTGTCCATCCAACCGGATAATCAGTTCCGAAATGTGCTTTCTGTTTCTCCACCGATACGTCAACCGTGGCTCTCCCCAGGAAAGTATCAAACGTTCACTCGCGCACTGGGCGGTGGCAACGCCGCGATCTGGGCGATCGAGTACGATCAAAACGCCCAGCCCAATGTCCAGGCAGTCAAGGTCGAGATCGCACCCCACGTTTACTACATGGTGAGCGTTCGTCGAAGAGTGCGGGGCGATGATCTCAACGACAAGCGTGCCCCACAAGGAATTCCGGACGAAGGTGTTCTCATCGAGCGAGTGGACGAGGTTACGAACCCTCAGGCTATTTCAAAGGTAATCGGGCGAAATAAGGGCCCAACTTGCTTGACCGGTCCGAGTAACGACTGCAATCGTCGGGAACTTTGGAAAGCGGGGGACACTTTCCGCGCCCCGAACGAAGTGACGATCGAGGTCACAAATAAAGTCGACGACGATAATTATCTGGTCAGAGTCATCTACAACGATGTCGGGGCGCAGCCCGATGTGATGATCAAGCCGTGGATATCGCCCCCCGGAAACACATGGGAGACCACTGACATCTGGGTGGACAGCCCAGTGAACGGTTTCGGAGTGTTTCGCTATGGCATGTGGGACGACGGAAACGGACAGATGGTGCCGATCGGAAACGGAGATGATCCGGCAGTTGGCCTGACGAACCGTGTCTACGCGCGAATACGCAACATCGGCAACGCAATCGCATCGAATGTCGTCGCGACGTTCGAGGTCACCGACCCCCTCGGAATGGGGATCACCGGCCCTACCGGTTGGGTCCTTATCGGAAAGGCCGATGCCACAACGTTCCCTCAACTTGCGAGCATTCCGGCCGGCGGCACCGTGGATGTCTACGTCGATTGGAAGCCGACCTTCACGTTGACGCCAGCGCAATTGACCGCGGGCGTGTTCTATTTCCATTCGTGCTTGCGCCTCAGGATGAATGCGATTCCAGGAGAAACGGTTCTTGCGAACCAGGACGGTGACCGGGAACAGGAAAACATTAGCTATTTCCAGGTGCCGCCCAAGGGAACTAAGAGTCACCACAAGCAATCGGTATCGATCCGAAACGACGATCTCACGCACAAAAAGAACCTCATTCTCGGATATCGACTGACGATTCCACGAAACGGATCGAACGATTGGCGTGTCCAGCTCAACAACGGCGTGACTGATGTGACTCTTGCTCCCGGCGAGCTACGCGAAATTCCGGTGGAAATCATCCGAGGTCCCTCGGCCAATCGGCCCGGTCAGCGCTACTCGGTGGATGTCTTCGGCCTCTCGCATCATGAGCTGGTAAATGATCTCAACAAGAAGGATCTGCACAACGAATTTCGCTACACTGGCGGTGCCCGCATTGAAGCTCTGATCGTCGTGCCGACTAGGCTGAGCTGCAAAGCCTCTGTCACTTCCACCGGTCTCATCTCAGTCGTTGGTCGACTTGGTTTCGCAGAGCGGGTCGAAACGCCCCATCGCGGTTTGCGAATCATGGCCGTCGGGTGGAATTCAAGGCGCGGCTTCCTCGAATCGTCCCGGGTGCTCATGACGTCAGATCGGAACGGAGAATTTCGCGGATCGATTAAGGAAAATCGGGACGACGCAATTGAGCGCGTGGACTGCATGTTTTCTGGAACTACAGAAGTCTCGAGTGCTTGGCAGAGAATACCGATGACTAACGCGCGCCGCTGAGCTTGGGCGTTAGCCGGCACGGATCTCTCGTCACCGCACGCGCTCCGATCCCGCCTCGGCCCTTCCCGGACAGTCGCCATGAACCATGCTCTCGCGGCCGACCTGCACATCCGCCTCGCGCGCCGCGCCGACGTGCCGGCCATCGTGCGACTCCTGGCGGACGACCCTCGCGGGGCCGCCCGGGAGCATCCGGTGAGCCGCTCGCGCCGGGGTATTGGGACGCGTTCGACGCCATCGCGGCTCAGGGCGGGAACGACGTGCTCGTCGCGGAGGCCGCGGGCGAGGTCGTGGGATGCGTGCAGGTCGGTAGCCCTCAAGAAACGGATCTTTTTGTACGTTTAGGCCGCGTTCTGGGATTTGTGCTGGCTCAACTCTTCGGTGTAGGTGCAGCCATCGGCTTGGCGCTGCAAACGCTTCTTTGCCGCCGCGGGCTTTCGCCGGCCACTCAAACGTCATCGAATCTTCCGGCGAGTCGTTGACCTGAATTCTGACGACTGTCGGTCGTAACGGCACTGATATGGTCGCTGCGTGTCAATAGAACAGTTGTTGAATCCAGAAGGCCTGCGGGCAACCTGCGTCACTAGAGCGAGGCAGGCCTCGGGATCAAGGCCGTTCAATTTGGCGGTTTATGCCGTGTACCGAACTATGCCGCGCGGGTGCCTTTTTGGGTAAGCATCTGATTTGTACCGTTCCCCGCCTTGCGTAGAAGATGCAATCATCGGCTGCGACGGACACGAGTGACCGACTCTGTCCACAAACAGCCCGAGAATGGACACAGTGCCTCAGACAGTCGCGTTACCTGCCAAGCGCCAGAACCGACGGCATCCATTGGAATGGAAACGATCGGTCGTCGAGCAGACGTTTGAAGCCGGCGCGTCAGTCGCCAGGGTCGCTCGCGACAACAACATCAACGCCAATCAGGTGTGGGCCTGGCGCAAACTGTACGCCCAGGGTCTGCTGGTCGAAGATGCCCAGGCGGAGATCATGTTGCCCGTCGTTGTCGATAGACGGTCCGATCGTCCGGCGGCCCATGCGCCGGAGGCGAACGAACGCGCCGGCACCTCCGCAGGCTGCAAACGGCAGCATTCAGCTTCAGCATGGCAATACGTCGGTCCGGATAGAAGGCGTGCCCGACGCGACGATATTGCGCCTGGTCCTCGAGCGGATTCTGCGATGATCGGGCCGCCTGCAAACACACGGATCTGGATCGCTGCCGGCGTCACTGACATGCGTGCCGGCTTCAATTCCCTTGCGGCGAAGGTACAGATGGTGCTTGAGAAGGATCCATACGGCGGCCATGTTTTTATCTTCAGGGGCCGCCGTGGTGATCTGCTGAAGGCGTTGTACTGGAGCGATGGCGGCCTATGTGTAGCGGTAGAGAGCTGCGGCGAGAGCGGCGTTCTCGGCAGGACTGGGCGCGCCACCGATTGGGACGAACGGCTCCTCAAGCAGATGGGACTGGGAAATGTCTTGAGCGGTCGGACTGGATGACAACATGGAGAAGTCACCTGATGGGAAGGCCGGCGTCATTGTATGGAGGACAGTGCATCTCCGAGGCAGCCTTGACGTCGTCCGAGTTGGATGGATTGCAGCTCTAAAAGCATCACGGCCACGCCCATTATCCGACCGTCCATTCAGAATACTCCGACTGCACCTGCGCGGAACTACTCGCATCGCTTGCGTGCCAATGCCGTATACCGTTTTTGTGGCCAATATGTTCCGGGGTTTGCGAGCAAATTTTGCTCGGTGAAGAGCCGTGTTATCTGGTGAAAGTGCTCGTTAGGTGGCGCGTTACTTGCAGTTTCGAACCGCTGGCCGCGTGCTTTATCGGGAGACACGGATAGCGACTTTAAGATTACCTCCGTGGAACGGGACCGGTGGCTTGCTCCAAGCAGGGCAACGGCCGTTATACCTTGGAAGCCGTCGTTACCGTTCCGCGAGTTCGAACGTCGCCGATGGGTCGCCTGCGGCCCATCGCGCAACGATAGCGCCTATCCAGATGGCTCCTCCAATGGCTCCTCGATGTACGTCTGCAAGGGTGGCGTGAGCGCGCTTTTCTTGCCGACACGCTGTATCAGTTGACCGCACCTTCGCATGGCACTGTGAAGTTCATCTCCCGTAAAGGCTCACCCTGGAGATCCGTGTCGATCGCAATCATGCAACTAACCGTCTGGCACGTCTGCGTCCCCGTCAACCGCAAACCCGTCTCCAGCAGGGCTGGGCAGCATCCACGCCGCCTGTATCTGCGGCGCGCGCCTGTTCTCCCTCTGTTCTGTAAAATTGAAGACGGGCGACAGGACGTTAACAGTTCTCAGCTGATTCAGGAGGTAGAAATCATGGACGTGATTGAGCTGATGCCCGATGTCGCGGCGGACCGGCATGAAATTTTCGTTTCGCCTGACCGGGCGTCGCAGCGAGGTCGCCTGTGCGATTACGCGCGAGGCGCGCGAAGCACAATTTTGGTTGTCGCCAGGCGCTGACTAGGTCCGGATGCTCAAGGCGTTTGCTGATGGACGGCGCCGTATCATCGCGGTCGCCGAAAGGAAAGTCCGCCTGCGTCCGGGTGAACCCGTCAGGCTCACGCCCGACGATTTCCAGATCAGGCGGTAGGGCCGGGCTGCCGTCTGTTACCAGTCAATACGGTGCTTCTCGTCGGTCTCGCGGTGCCGGCGATCGTCGTCGACGTGAAGATACTGACTGGTCGTCGTCAGTGACGCATGCCCGAGGTTATCGCGCACGAGTCGCAGATCGACCTGCTGGTCCGCCATGTGGGACCCTGCGCTGTGACGCAGCCAGTGTGCCGATGCCTGCCCGAGGCGGTCCGCGCGCTGTGACTGGTCTTCACCACGCGCACGCAGGGATTGCGCCGCACCGCTAAAAACATCCTTCACGATCCGGTGCAACGCTGCGCGCGTGAGTGGTTTGAGCGACTGGCCAATTGGCAGCACGAGCGGCGTGTGCTCGCCCGGCAAGGGCAGGGCGGGCAGTCCGCGTGCCCGCCGGTAGGTACCCAGTTCCGTCATCATTTCCGCGGTGGCGGGCACCAGCCGCTCCTTGCCACCTTTGCCCATCACGTCGAGCCACCAGCGGTCCGTGCCGTTTTCGTCAGCGCGCCGGAAAAACCGTCCCATCGTGTTCGTGCCGACCTCCGTGATCCGCAGACCGCCCAGATAGAGCAGGGTAAAGAGCCAGCGCACGCGCGCGTGATGTTCGCGCTCGCGAGCTGTCTGCACGGGCATGCCCTGAATCCAGGTCTTGACCTCGAGCCACAGCTCCGGCGACAGATACCGGACGATGCGCGGCCTGGCCCTCCGGGCGCGCTGACGCGACAGCGACAGCGGATTGCCGGCCAGATAACCGGCCTGCACGAGCCACGCAAACATGACGTTGACAATCACCATGGCCTGCCGCTGGCTCGATGCCGACAGCGGGCCGTAGAACGGCCGCCAGCGCGCATCGTCGCGGGGATGCTTGCGTCCGCCGTCAGCGGTCCACCGCGCGGCGGGCTGGGGATCGGCGAGAAAGTGCTGGTAGACGAGCAGGTCTTCGTGCGTGAGCGAGGAGAGCGGCTTGCCCATCTGCAGGACCGACCACAGCAGCAGCCGTTCGGCTTCCTTGCGGTAGTTGTCAAACGTGGTTTTCGTCCCGGCGAAGCGGGCGAGCCAGGCGCGAAGCGCGTCGAGATCGGTGTCAGCGGCGACCTGCATGCGTCCGTCTGCGCGATTCGTGCCGTGACGGCCATCGAGGTCGGGCGGCAGGTCAAGCGCATCGATCGGACGCGGGGCGGGCAGGGCGGTTTTCATGGCGTGGCGGACCGGTGCGGGCGTGAGGGAGGTGTGACGCAAGAATTGTCGCACATCGCCACGAAAATTCAACATTATAGGATTAATGTCAAAATATGGGTGAGCGAGAATTAGATATATGCCGGTTTACGTAGTAATATTTATCCCAATTCTCTGATTGTGATCTCATGAGCGACGTCCTGTCCCCCGATGCGGCGCTGGCCGCCGATATCGCGCGCCTGAAGGCCGAATTCCCCAAGACCCGCGAGTTGTACCGCGAGGTCTGCGCACTGCTGTTCTTCCGTCATGGCATCACGCCGACTGCGAACCGGCTTTACCAGCTCGTGAAGCGGGGCAGCATGGTTACGCCGACTGCGGTGCTCGGCGAGTTCTGGACGGAACTACGCGAAAAGAGCCGCGTGCGCATCGCGCATCCCGACCTGCCCGCCGATCTCGGTGCGGCTGCCGGCGAACTGGTCGCGACCCTCTGGACGCGCGCCACCGCGTCAGCCGCAACGGCGCTCGACGGGCTGCGTGACGAAGTCGAGGCGCAGCGGGCCGAGGCGCAGCAGTTGGTGATCGCCGCCCACGACGAACTGGGTCGCGTCGAGACGGCGCTCGAACAGCGCACCGCGGCGCTGCTGGCCGCGCAGGTCGAGGTCCGGGAGCTGGACAGGGCGCAGGCCCAAGGCCACGCGCAGCGACAGGCGCTCGAGAAGGAACTGGCGCGGATCAGCGCGGCGCTGGCTGCGCGCGATAGCGAGTTCCGGGAGGTTAGGGAAGGGTTTTCGCGGGACCTGGCGAAGCAGCGGGAATCGGCTGAGCGCGCGGAGGAGCGTCTGCGCGCGTCCGAGAAGCGGGCGCTGCTCGAGATCGACCGCGAGCGCGGCGCCGCCGCGAAGCTGCAGAAGGAACTGGACGAGACGACCAAGCGGGCCGACCGGCGCGAGGCGGACCATCGCCGCGCGGTCGAGACGCTGCAGGCGCAACTGGGTGACGCCCGTCATCAGGCGGGCGTGCTGCAGGGGCGGCTCGATGCCGTTCAGGCCACGAACGCGACGCTGCAGGAACAACTGGCGGCACGGCGCGAGGCCGATGCCCACGAAACGCGACCCGTTCGCGCGAAGGCCGCCACGGCACGCCCAGCCGCGGCCCGTCCAGCACGGACACCGGGCCCGCCGCGCAAGGCGCCGGCCGCCTCCATGCCGTCCGGCAAGACGGCGGCACGCCGCAAGCGGGGGTAGTCAGCATGGCAGGCAGCAGCCGCCCGCGGAAAGAGGGGATGGGACGAACCGGGCGGAGCCGTCGCAAGGCACCGGCCTGCCCGCCGATCGGCGCGCTGATGCGCTACGGCGAGCGTACGGTGCGCGTGATCGCCGAAGCAAGCGGCCAGCGCGTGATCATCGAGTCAGTCGGCGAAGACGGCCGCACCTTCCGCAGCACGGTGAAGTGGGCTAATCTGGCCCATCCTGAAAGGCAACTTTTCTGAGCGCGATGGCCATACAGCAGACCGTGAAGCAACTGGATATCTTCGCCGACAGCCGCGACGTGATGTTGCGCAACGACGTGCTGGAGCAACTGCAGCGGCGCGATGCGGTGTCCGCTCGCACCGCACTGGAACTGCTGGCTGCCGGATACCCGGACGATGACGCGCTGCCCGCGATGAGCGTGCTGGTGAGCGAACTCGAACGCGCACCGGCGGCGCCCTTTGCGGATCACGCAGCGCTCGCCATCGCCCGGCGTCACCTGGAGGACGAGGTGGTGCCCGCCGCCCGGCGGGTGCTGCCCGCGCAGACCGGTCACGCATGGCTCGCACCCTGCTGGCGAGCGCTCGCGGACCGGGCCGCGACCCTGGCTTTTCTCCGTGCCGATGCCGACAGCCATTCTGCACCGCTGTGGCTGCTGGCGGGCGACTGGGCGGCCGCGAGTGAGGCGGTCCAGAGCATTGAATCGTGGTGGCGCATCCCGGCGCCCCTCGCGTGGATGACCGAGGCGCGCTACCGGGCAGTTGGACTGGACGCCGCATGGCCGCTGCTCGCGGAACTGGCGTGGCTGGCGCCGGCACGGTTTGCGGCATTGCTGCCGGTACTGGGCGACGCGTCGCTCGACGCGTTACGCCGGCGCTTCGATGCGGAATTTCCCGGCACGGGCGAGGTCGACGATGACGCGTGGTTCCCGGCGTGGCTGCTGGTGATCAAGCCGGCGCTGGCGGGCCGGCTGGCCGAGGCGCGCGTCCAGCGTGAGCAGGCGGCGTCCCGCGCGACGGCCCTGCTGGGGGAGATCCTGCGCCGCGAGCATGAGGGCGACCAGCACGAACTGGTCAGCCTGCGCGAGGAACTGAGCCGCCTGCATGCGGGTCTGTTCGACGCGTATATGGCGACGCGCAGAGTGCTGCACCGGTGAGGCGGTCAACCCGACAATGCTTTGTGGCACGTCGCGGTGCTACCGGCATTGCGTCGTTCACGGCACCAGACACGCGGTGAGATTTCGAATTGGTGTCCCACTGAACCGCCGCATCCGAACAGGCCTCCCCGCCTCTTCATAGGGCACGGCCCCGGACGAAGCAAGGCGTGTGTACTACTTGATCGCTGCCGCATCGGTCGCAGTGCGGCATGACCCAATCTGCCCAATATGCGGGACGACCCGAATTGCCGCGCTGCAGTGGCGACTGAAGCAACGGGCTCTTCGACGGGAAGGGGTGGTCGCAGTGCGATGATTGTGGTTTGTGGCTGCGGAAATCATGGATCGAAGATTATGGAAACCGTCGCGTTTATCTCGACCGAGAACGGGGACGACTTGATTCTGTCCTTTGCAGTCGTCGACCCCGCGGATCCGAGTGGGATCGAAAGTCTCACCCTTCTGCGCACGCCGAAATATGAACACCTGCTGGAAGATTGGGAGCGAGGCGTCAGCGTTTCGTTTGAGCGGTACGTGGAAGACGATGAGGAAATGCTGGAAGAACTCCGCCTTGATCGGAAATCAGCCGTAGTACGCCTGACAACCAGCCTGCGCACATATGAGCTGGATCTTCGAAAGGTCGACGGGAAGGAGGTGTCGGCCATGAGAAAGGTGCTCGGCCAGATGAACTATGATCGTCGGATCAGGCTAGTGGGCGTCTAACGATTTCTTCGATCCGACGACCGCACGAACCCGGAAATTCGCCGCAGGGGCGCGACACTCAACGAAACGCCGCTGCCTCTGCCGCCCGACAGTGACACAATTATTTCGTTCACGTCGCAGTCTTTGTGCAACAAGGATGTCACGGCGTCGGTAGGCTGGATCTGCGCGAAGTGCTACTTTTACTTCCGAGACGCCTCTACTTTTAGTTCATTGCACGCCGGCGCCGGTAGTATGACGGAAATCATCTGACGAAAGGTAGCGGATTGAGGCGTGTTTTCATCCCCTTTCTCCAAATTGGCGAACGATGTTTCCGTCGACAATCGGCCACATTGAATGACACATGACTAACGTGAACACCGCCGGGACAATACGCATTGGTGACAACCCGCTTGCGCTTGCCGCGCTATACCGGGCAGGGCTGGGGGAAAAATGGGAGAACACGACGGAGGCGGTTGGCTGTTTCCGAGCACTTGGAGTAAAAGTCACTCATGACCGTATCCGTGAGGCCGTTGCTGTTGCAGAATTCCCGGGCGAGTTATTAGCGCTTTTTGCCGGGGTTGGCATGGTCAGCTGGACTGCCCGAGGCCTACTCAGAGCGAGGAACGAACATGGTCTGGCTACGTTGGTTGAGCGCGCACGCCTACTCGATCCGACAGGAAAATCTCGATCGGAGATATTGGCGCATTTAAGCGGTGCAGATCGCTCCGGGAAAATCCGCGGAACGTACAAGAGAGAGAGTCCTCTGGCACTCCACGATCGTTTTGTCGAAGGCCGTCGATTGAATGCATGGTCGACGACGCGTCAAGCTGCAGAGGCGATGGGGATAGCGCATTCCCGGCTGGTAACGGCGTCAGATGTTGCTTCATTACCGCAGGAACTGAGAAAACTTCTACCAAACGAAAGCCTTACATTTGAGCTTGGTCGCTCCCTCTGTGACCTCGTCGCGTTGAGGGGTGCGGAAGCGGTACGCAAAACGGCCATTGCTGCACAAAAAATGCAACCACGGTTGAGCCCCGAACGGTTGCTTGCACGAATCATTGGACTAGACGGCGAACAGTTCTATGCCAAGGTGCGGCGGGGCGCTAAGAAGGGCGGAAAGCAGGGTGCGGTGTTCTTGGAGCTACGTCTTCACCCGGCCGGGCCAGACACCGAGTCTCAACTCGAGACGATTGCCGAGTTGCTGAACTATCAGTTTGCACTCAAGCTTAACGGTTCCGGTGAAAGCATTACTCCTGCATCGCAGGACGAACAGGGGCGGCAAGCTCCTATTCGGCGGCGCTTGCGCGGACCCTGTCCCCTTGAGCGCCTTTCGCTCCCACTGAATCTGGACGGATCCGCCGGTGAAAACCGCAATACGTCCGGGAACGCTCTCGGCATTGACGACGATCGTGCCGCCTTGGAACACTGGTTATCCAGTTATAGCCCCGTGACATACGACCGCTATAGGAGCGAGACGGAGCGCCTGATGTTGTGGGCTGTTTTCCGCAAGAACAAACCGTTGTCCAGCCTTAATAGCGACGATGCGAACGAATACATCAACGCGTTTGCCTTAAATCCTCAGCCTTCATCCGTTTGGGTGATGAAGGGGAAGCGATTTCGCGACGAACCGGCGTGGCGCCCCTTTCGCGGGCCGCTTTCACATGAGAGCCGGCGGAAAGGGTTGAGGACGCTCCGAAAGTGCTTTGCCGATCTGGTTTCTGCCCAATACTTGATAGCAAACCCTTTCGATACCGTCGAAGTGGATGGCGAAAGTGGTGATCTCGCCGAAACTGAATATACTGAATTAGCCTAGATCCGTGGCAGGCCGGCGTCCCTGGATACGACGTCAAGGTACTGATCGCCCAGCTCTGCCAGGTCAAGCCCTTCGAGGTAGCCACGAAAAAAGGCGTGGTGCTGTAGGCCGATGCGCCGCTCACGGGCCAGGCGCGGTTTGGTGACAAAAAGTGAAGGGGGGAAAGTAAGAGCTTTCCACCCCTTCGTTTGCGGACAGGCGCCCTGTTTCGGGAAAGTGCGTGGCCGGACGGCACCGGGAGTGGCGCCGCGGCACGGGTCGGTCGATCCGGGCGCGAGGCCGGATGCGGGCGGATACGGAGCAGCGGGCACGCGCAACTGAGGCGCGGAGCTAGGCGACCCAGGACGCCCGGATGTCTGCGGAGTCTGCGGCCCACAACCAGACCGCTGACCTGTCGTTGAATATCCGAACTTTGCACCTGCGAAGCTCTTTAGCGACGCCAATCGCTGGGCATCCGATCCACGGAAGACGGGAGCCGATATTGAAGGCGGGTATCGCGAAGCACGTTAGCTGCGTGCCGATTGCGCGGAGGCGCGCCGATCGGGTAGGGTGACGACATCTTCACAACCAGAACAGGGACAAAACCATGAACAAGCAGGAACTGGTCGATGCAGTCGCCGCGAAGACCGGCGACAGCAAGGCCGCCACGGGCGAGGCGATTGACGCGGTGATCGCGGCCATCACCGGTGAGCTGACGAAGGGCAAAACGGTGCAGCTGATCGGCTTTGGTTCGTTTTCGACGGGCGCGCGCGCCGCGCGGGTCGGCCGCAATCCGGCGACCGGCGCCGAGATCCAGATTCCTGCCGCGAAGACGGTCAAATTCACCGCGGGCAAGGCATTCAAGGATGCGGTGAACGGCGCCTGAAGTCGTGCACAAGTCAATGGGCGGGTCCCGTCGGCGGTTTGGCCGCCGACCACGTCGCCGCGGCGGGTTCGCCACGATGGGGAACGGACTTATCTGTGCGCAGGGCCTGGACCGGGCTATGTCTGCCTGGTAGCATCGGTGGCGAGATGCTGCGATGTGCCGCGGCCCCTGCAAGTCGCTGGATAGCTATATCGATACCCGTATGGAAAAGAAACGATCCCGGAGCAGGCGGGACCCGCTGTGTCCACCGATCGGCGCGCTGTTGCGCTACCGGACGCGCATCGTGCGGGTCATCGCGGAAGCGCGTGGGCAACGGGCGATGATCGAATCGCTCGACACGACGGGCAGGACCTTCGTGAGCACGGTGAAGTGGGGCAGCCTGCGCGAGCTCGGCACCCAGCCCTTCTGAATCTGGCCTGCATCGCAAGGCGACAGACGACCATCCCGCAATGTCGCGGATTAAAATCTGCGTGAAGCCCACGACTCAAGTGCGTCTGGCGGGCGCTGAACGTCATGGCAACGATATCTTCCTTCCATCAATAGTGGCTGAACTGGCCGCTTCATACTTGCGCATAGACCACAGTCAGGGGCAACACGATGCAACGCATCACCGTCCGGAGATCGCCGGTGCACGCCAAGGGGGTATTTGCGATGCTGCCGCCTGCGGCGGGCGAGCGCGTGCTTGAGTACAGGGGCGAAATCACGACGTGGCGAAACGCGTTGCGCCGGCACCGGCGTGAAGGCGTCGCGGGACATACCTTCCTGTTCGGTCTGTTCGGACGGACGCGTCATTGATGGCAGCCGGGGCGGCAACAGCGCCCGCTGGCTGAACCACGCCTGCTGTCGGTGTTCACAAATGCCGCTAGCCATGTTCACAGGGATGCTAGCGGCCACGACGTTGCCACTGGCGCGTTAGTTCAGGTGGACATTCCGAGGTCGGCTCCACTCAGACCCCGGACAATCGCCGCGCCAATCGCGTTCGTCGTGTTATCGGCCAACTAGCTCGCAGACGACAAGCTACTGATCTCCTGCAACACCGCGTCGATTCCCGTTGTCAGCAATGGAAACACACAAACGAGAATACGTGAACCGCCTCCGATTTTTCTGGACACGAATTTGGGGTAAAACCTGTGTCTGGAAATGGAGTCGAAGATGCTGAACAAGTCGAAGTTGCTGAGGTTGTGCCGGGGGCGGTGGAAGGAGCGCGTAGCGCGACTGGAAGCGCCCCCGGCGCGGCCGCCGAAGTGAAACGGTGGTCGGCCAACCGGAAGAAGGAAGTCGTCTTGCGCCTGTTGCGCGGCGAGCCGGTGGACGCCATTTCGCGCGAGGTTTCGGTGCCGATCTACAGGCTCGAAGAATGGCGCGAGCGTGCCCTGGCCGGTATCGATGCCGGCCTCAAGGAGCGCGAGAACGATCCGCTGGAGGCGAAGCTTGGCGAGGCCACCCGGCGCATTGGCGAGCTGGTGATGGAAGTCGAGATCCTGCGCAAGGAAAGGCAGGCCCGACACCCTTTAGGCAACCGGAGGTCGCCGAAATGAGCCGCGCGACCTCCACTGGCACCGGCAAGCCTTATGGGCTGCAGCGGGTCTGCCGGGTGCTCGGATTCCCGCGTTCGACGATCTATGCCGGTCGTGCGCGCGCGTCGAGCAACGTGGTGCCACTCGTGGCGCAGCGGCGCGGCCCGAAACCAAAGATGCCGGACGCTGACCTTCTGGAGGCCATCCGGGCCGATCTGGCGGCCTCGCCCTTTACCGGCGAGGGACATCGCAAGGTATGGGCGCGGCTGCGCATCCTGCGCGACATCCGGGTCTCCCGCACCCGTGTGCTGCGTCTGATGCGGGAGAACGCCTTGCTGTCGCCACATCGGCGCCCCCAGGGCAAGTCTGCCCAGCACGCCGGCACAATCACGACCAGCCGCCCGAACGAGATGTGGGGCACCGACGGCGTGCGCATCGAGACCGTGGATGACGGCTGGGTCTGGGTGTTCTCGGCGGTTGATCATTGCGACGCCTGCTGCGTCGGCATCCATGCGGTCAAGACGGGCAACCGGTTCGCCGCCTTGCAGCCGATCGCACAGGGACTGCTGGGCGAATTCGGCGGCACGGGTGCCGAGATCGGTCGGGGCCTGACGCTGCGCATGGATAGTTCGCAATACACGGCCGATGACTTCCTCAACCAGGTCAGGTTCTGGGGTGTCACGCCGAGCTTTGCCTTCGTTGCCGAGCCACAAACGAATGGCGTCGCCGAGCGCTTCAACCGGACGCTGAAGGAACAGGCCATTCACGGTCGCATCTTCAGGAATCTGGAGGAAGTCCGGGCTGCGGTCGTCGAGTTCAAGGATCGTTACAATCGCCACTGGCGTCTCGAAAAACTGGGCTTCATCTCACCCCATGAAGCCCGTCAGGCAGCCACCCTCAAAGAGGCCGCCTGAGTTGCAAAACCGTGTCCAGACAATCCGAGCCGGTACACAAACGAGAATACGCATGCGAACAACAGCTCAAGGGCCTCAACACCATGGTAACTCTTAGACTGGCGGAACTTCAGAAGGAAGCGGAAGAGACGCGCTCGCGTTTGCTAATCGGGGATTGGGGCGCCGCAAACCCAGACGTCGCCTTCCGGCTTGCAAGCCTCCGAGAACTTCTGAAACGATCTGAAGACGACCAAGTCAACCCACACGTCGTAGTGGCGACCGTCGCCGCCTTGCAAACCGACATTCGAGGTGTGATAGTCTCCCTATGCAAGCTCGATAACACTTACCGCGGTCGCGCGGCCGAGCTGCTACAAGAAAAGATCTCCATCAAAGATGCGCTAGGATGGATCGGCGGCGCATCAGTGATGCTTTGGCGAACTAGTCGCCCATTCGGCCACATGCAACTCAATCACCGACTACGCCACTTGGATGAATGCACTGCTCGCCGGCAATTTCCACGACCATGCTGGGCGCTGATGGGCGTGTTGTTCGTCGCGGGCGTGATGAACCTTGTCTGGGTGGCGACGCTGGCGCTGTTTGTCTTCCTGGAAAAGACGGGACCCGCGGGCACCGTTGTGGCGCGCGTGGCTGGCGCCGCCATGATTGTGGTCGGGGTTCTGTTCTTCACCGGCATTCGGTGAATCTCCTGTTCTTCCTTTTGAGTTGCCGCGAATGGCTGCAATGGGGTCGCGCGGTGCCAGTCGCGACAGGCAGGGATCGGCCACAACCAGCCGTTCGGTGACCGGGGAAACCGGCCGTTGGAACGACCGGATTACTTCGGCGGACGAAACCGCTCGCGCGGTAATGGGGCTCCGGTTGAGCTCTGGTGGCAGGTGAGAGGAAACCGGCTCTGTTTCCATGTTGGGTACGAGGCAATCCGCCTCGTTCCTCAACAGGAGCAGAGCCATGACTCACACCAGCCAGGATATCAGTCCGCTGCGCCAGCGCCTGATCGACGACATGCGCATGCGCAAGCTCGCACCGAAGACGCAAGCCGGTTATGTCCGCGTGGTCCGTCAGTTCACCGCTTTCCTCGGACGCCGGCCCGACACCGCCACGGTCGAGGACCTGCGGCGCTACCAGCTGCATCTGGTCGACCACGGCATCTCGCCCGTGTCGCTGAATGCCGCCATCACCGGACTGAAGTTCTTCTTCGACATCACGCTTGAGCGACCGGAACTGATGGCCCGCATGCAGCCGGTGCGCGTGCCCCGCACGCTACCGGTCGTGCTCAGCCCTGACGAGGTGGCCCGGCTGATCGCCGCCGCCGGCAACCTGAAGCACCAGACGGCACTGTCGGTCGCCTACGGTGCCGGGCTGCGTGCCAGCGAAGTGGTGGCGCTGAAGGTCGGCGACGTTGACAGCCAGCGCATGACGCTGCGCATCGAGCAGGGCAAGGGCCGCCGCGACCGCTACGCGATGCTCTCGCCAGTCCTGCTCGAGCGCCTGCGCGTCTGGTGGCGGGTGGCCCATGCGCAGGGCCGCATGCTCGAGGGCGGATGGCTGTTTCCCGGCCTCGATCCGGTGGACCCGCTGAGCACGCGGCAACTGAACCGCGCCATCCATGCCGCCGCAGAAGAGGCACACCTCGGCAAGCGCGTATCCATGCATACGCTGCGCCACTATGTACCCTTCCGGATTATGTCTTGTAGCCTCCTGATAGCCCATTTTTCTGGGCAAATGGACAACGCTGGATAGAGATAATCTTGACTCCTCCACCCACGTAGGGAAGGAGTTCGTCGTGAAGTACACCATTCATGATCAGGTCGTTCTCTCGCGAGAACCTGAAGGTCCACTGGCAGCCCATCTATCATCCTTTGCCAACGCCATCTGCGCGCAGGGTTACAACGTATGGTCCCTGAAGCGGAAGGTCCGGATCGCCGCATGTTTCAGTCGATGGCTTAAACAGAGAGGTGTGGGGGTACGGGATATCTGCTTCGATCACGCAACACGATACTTGCGCTATCGTGCCCGGCATTTCCGGCCTCGCAACGATGATCGGGCAGCGCTCAGACAGCTTATTGGTTTCCTTCGCGGCGAAGGCGTGATTCCGCCTGAGCAGATGGCAACAATTCGGATTTCGGCGGCTGAGCGCTGTGTACAGGAGTACGAGGCGTACTTGCGCGATATTCAAGCTCTTGCCAGAGCCACGATCATTAACTACGTGCCGTTCGTCCGCGAGTTTCTCAAACATCGGTTCGGGAATGGGAGGGTCACGCTATCGAAACTACGTGCGGCCGATGTCGTGCGCTTTGTGCAGGTCCAGGCGCCACGACTGCATCTAAAGCAGGCGAAGCTTATGACCACTGCTCTGCGATCCTTTCTGCGCTATATGCGCTATCGCGGCGACATCACGCTGGACCTCGCTGCCGCCGTTCCGGTGGTCGCCAACTGGTCGAGCCCGTCAATTCCCCGGGGAATCTCAGCAGACCAGACTCGGGAGTTGCTGGCTAGTATCGATCGACGGACTACAGTCGGTCGTCGCGACTACGCGATCCTGTTGATGCTCGCGCGATTGGGATTGCGATCCAGTGAAGTGGTTTTCCTCGAACTCGATGATATCGACTGGGACGCAGGTCAACTGAGCGTTCACACCAAGGGTGGACAACGCATCGAGCTACCCTTACCTGCGGACGTCGGCGAAGCCATCGCCGCCTACTTGCAGCACGGGCGGCCGAAGAGCGCCAGTCGCCGCGTATTTTTACGTGCACGCGCGGGCATCACCGGTTTTCGTGGGCCAAGTAGCCTCGGCTGCGTCGTTCGGCGTGCACTTCAGCGTGCCAGCATTGACGCGCCCACAACCGGTGCCCATCAGTTCCGCTACGGACTGGCTACCCAGATGCTGAGTCATGGAGCTTCGCTCACGGAGATTGGCGAGGTGCTGGGTCATCGTCACCCACAGACCACGATGATCTACACTCGGGTCGACATCAAGGCATTGCGCGCACTCGCGTTGCCTTGGCCCGGAGGTGTACGATGAATACGCTTCGGCAGGCTGTTCAGGATTACCTCGACCTGCGGCGCAGCCTGGGATTCAAATTGAGGGAGGAGAGCACAGCGCTACCCGATTTCGTCGCGTTCATGGAACAGCATCGTGCTTCTTACGTTACGCAGGCGTTGGCGCTCGCCTGGGCTCGGCAACCCACAAATGTCCAGCCCGACCGATGGGCGCAACGAATGCGCTGGTTGCGTGGGTTCGCGCGATATCGCAGTGCTACCGATCCCCGCACGGAAATACCAGCACCAGGCTTGTTGCCATTTCGACCGAAGCGGGCCCGACCATACCTATACTCGGCCGACGAGATCCGTAGCCTGCTACAGGCGGCGCTGCAGATGCCATACCACGATGAACGGGCTGCACTGCTGCCATGGACCTATCACTGCCTGTTCGGGCTGTTGAGCGTCACGGGCATGCGCCTGGGTGAAGCGCGCAATCTCGAGCTTCAGGACGTGGATCTGACGGGGGCGATATTAACGATCCGCGGCGCGAAGCTCGGAAAGACGAGACTCATTCCTTTGCATGCCTCAACATGCAAGGTGCTCGCAGCCTACATCACGCGGCGTGAGCATCACTGGGCGGGTCGACCGGTATCTTCCTATCTCTTTGTTTCCAGCTGGGGTAACCGGATGGATGCCGGTACAATTCATCGCACTTTCTATTCATTGTCGCGGCAGATTGGCTTACGCGGGGCATCCGACAGTCACGGGCCGCGTCTGCACGACATGAGGCATTATTCCGAGTCCCGGATTATTCCGCATACGGATCTCCGGGGCCTGCAATTCATGGAGGATGCGCGGGCTGGGGCCGCGCCAATACGGAATAATCAGAGGGTCTTCGAGAAGGCCAGCAGGCGATCATTGGGACGGAAGCGCGGTGCTCGGACATCGGTGGTCGCGGCCTTCGCCAGCGTTTTTACGGGATGGTGAATCAATACAGATTTTGTGTAAGTGATCTGCGCTACGGTGGGCGCTTGAGTTTTCGACGTTATTGGAGTGTCGTCTTCCTGGGGATTTCCCCCCGATTCAGGGAGACTCACGATGAAGATCACTCGCAACGGTGCCGTCACGGCACTCCCCGGTTGCTCCGGTGGTGGCCCGCTGACATCCCACCTCGATAGATTTGCAACGTTCCTCGCCAGCGAGGGTTACGCCGCGACGACTGTTCACGTCAAATGTAAGCTGGTGGCGGAACTCAGTCTCTGGCTCAAGCGGCACAAGGTTCCAGTGGCAAAGCTGGATGACCAGGGGCTCTGGCAATTTCACGTGGGTCGCCGCCGTCGCGGTGTCGCGCAACGCGGAGACGTCGCGACGACGCAACAACTGCTCACGTTCTTACGCGACATCGGCTGCGCTCGGGCAGTGTCACCACCGATCGATCGGAGCGCGGTGGGCAAGCTAACGCGAGATTTTGAGCTATTCCTCAGGTCGGAACGCGGCCTCTCGCCGTCGACGTTGATCAACTATCTGCCTATCGTGCGACGTTTTTTGACTGAGCGGTTCCCCTGCAACGCGCCACGTGTTGCGCAATTGTGCCCGCAAGATCTCCATCACTTCATCCTTGGTCAAGTCCAGCGGGTCAGCCGTACTTACGCCAAACTGACCGTCACGGCGCTGCGCTCGTTCCTGCGTTTTCTACTCCAACGCGGAGCTATCAACACGGATCTGGCCGCCGCCGTGCCGGGCGTTGCGCACTGGCGCTTATCGCACCTGCCCAAGTCGCTGCCACCCGAACAAGTGGAGCGACTGCTCGAGTCCTGCGATCGCGACACACCGGCAGGCCAACGGGATTATGCGATCTTGCTGCTCCTGGCGCGGCTGGGGTTGCGTGCCGGAGAAGTGGTCGAGATGAATTTGGAGGATCTGGACTGGGAGGCCGGCGAGATTCTCGTGCGCGGCAAGGGCCAACGACTGGCACGATTGCCACTGCCCAGGGACGTCGGCGTCGCCTTGGCGCACTATCTGCGTCACGTTCGTCCCACGTGCTCGACGCGTCGCGTGTTTATCCGCTCGAGAGCTCCGCAGCGTGGCTTTGCCAGCCCTGTTGCCGTTTGCGATGTCGTGCGCCGCGCACTGCGACGCGCCGGGTTGAACCCCGAGTTCAAAGGGGCGCATTTGCTGCGGCATTCGCTGGCCACCGAACTGCTGCGTCGGGGCGCCTCCCTCGATGAGATTGGTCAATTGCTCCGGCATCAGCAACCGACGACGACGCAGATTTACGCGAAGGTGGATATCGCTGCGCTACGGCGCATCGCCCCGCCGTGGCCGGGGAGTGCATCATGAGCAAATCACCCGTCACCCCGTCGTTACAGGTTTCCCTCGATCAGTATCTGGCGCTGCGTCGTGCCCTCGGCGTCAAGTTGCGGCTGCCCGGACGCTTGCTGCAACGTTTCGTCGACTTCGCCGACGCCGCAGGCGCCACGTACATCACCACCGATCTCGCTCTGGCGTGGGCGACCCAACCTGCCGATGTGCAGCCGGCGCAATGGGCGAACCGTTTAGGCATGGTGCGTCGGTTTGCGCAATACTGCAGCGCGAGCGATCCACGCACTCTCGTGCCATCACCGGACTTGCTGCCGTATCAGTTACAACGTCCGGAACCCTACATTTATCGCGACGAAGACATCGACCACTTGCTTGAGCTGGCACGGCAGCTACCATCGGCGACCGGTCTGCGACCGCATACATATGCCACGCTATTCGGCTTATATGTTGCAACCGGTCTGCGGACCAATGAAGCCTTGCATCTGGATCGCGATGATGTCGATCTCGTCAATGGCGTGCTGACGATTCGCGAGAGCAAATTCGGTAACTCGCGCTATGTGCCGGTGCATCCCACCACGCAATCTGCGTTGCAACGCTATGCAAAGCGCCGGGATCGTTTGTGTCGATACCCTGATAGTGCGAGCTTCTTCCTCTCTGAGCGTGGCACTCGCCTGACGGAATGGGCAGTACGGTGGACTTTCGTCAAATTGTCTCGCCAACTCGGCCTGCGCGGCCCGGTTGATTCACGCGGACCTCGTCTGCTGGACTTTCGGCATCGTCTGGCCATCAACACACTGACCGGGTGGCATCGCCGCGGCGTCGATGTCGAACGGCATCTGCCGGAACTTTCCACCTATCTCGGACATGCCCACATTACCGATACCTACTGGTATCTCACCGCGACGCCGCAGTTAATGCACTACGTAATGCGCCGGGTAGCACGCTCCGAGCGAGGAATGCGGTCATGAACACAACTCAAAGTGTCAGCACTTTCTCGTCGCTTCTGGAGTCGTTCTTCCTGAATCGACTCCTGCGTCAGCGACAGGTCAGTTCACACACCGTCGCAAGTTACCGCGATACCTTTCGCTTGCTCCTGCAGTTTGCGCAGCAGCGCCTGCGCAAATCACCCTCAGCGCTGGCGGTGCCCGACTTGAATGCAGCCTTCATCGGTATGTTCCTCGATCATCTCGAGCAGGACCGTGACAACAGTGCCCGCAGCCGTAATGTGCGCCTGGCCGCCATTCATTCCTTCTTCCGCTATGTCGCCCTGCACGCACCGGAGTACAGCGCCGTGGCGCAATGCGTTCTCGCGATGCCGAGCAAACGCTATGTGCGCCGACCAATTGCTTACCTGACGCCGGATGAAGCGGACGCGCTACTCGCCGCGCCTGACCTCACGACGTGGCTCGGGCGGCGGGATAGAACCCTGCTACTATTGGCCTTGCGAACAGGCCTGCGCGCATCGGAACTCCTCGGCCTGCGCGGTCAAGACTTTGTACTGGGCACCGGTGCGTATGTACGCTGTATGGGGAAGGGCCGAAAGGAGCGCTGTACGCCGCTGCGCAAAAATACGGTGGCGGTGCTGCGCAGTTGGCTGCGCGAATGCCACTACCCACCGTCCAACCCGATCTTTCAATCGCTGCGTGGTACGGCGTTAAGCCATGACAGTCTGCAATATCTGCTGGACAAGCATCTCGCGGTAGCGCGCCTTCACTGCCCCTCACTCATCGGTAAGAAAGTAACGCCGCACAGTTTGAGACATTCGCTGGCGATGAATTTGCTGCACCATGGCGCAGATCGCGTCGTGATCGCCCTCTGGCTCGGTCACGAATCGGTGGAAACCACTGCCATTTATTTCCAGGCGGATATGCAACTAAAAGAACAGGCGCTGGCGAAGGCTGCGACCACCGATGTGCGAGCACCGCGTTTCCGTCCCAATGATCGCCTGCTGGCTTTCTTGAAGACCCTCTGATTATTCCGTATTGGCGCCGCCCCCAGGCCGCGTATTCTCCGTGGATTGCAGGCCCCGGAGATCCGTATGCGGAATAATCCGGGACTCGGAATAATGCCGAAGATCATGTAAGCGCGGCCCCTTGCCTCTGCCGGCATGCGGGACCCCGGAGCGCAACAGCAGCTCCCGGTACAGCCAGTAGATGGCCGGGTGGCTCAACGGGCCGTCGGATGGCGAAGGGAAGAAGTAGGCATCGGACGGGCGATCGCTCATGACTTGTGCGTAGGTTCGAAGGCGCTGTACCAGCGGCAAAGCTGGTGGGACGAGCCTGTCCTTTCGAAATTTGCCATCACGCACCGTCAGGATCCCCCGTTCGAGGTCCACATCGGCCACCCGCAGGTGCAGCACTTCGCCAATCCTCAGCCCGCAGCCATACAGGAGCCGGAGCACTTCCGGCATGATGAGATGCCGCATTGGGGATCGTGCGGTCGGTATAAGCTGGTCAGCCGCCTGGAACAGCCGCTGGATCTCGGCGTGTGTCAGGATACGCGGAGAGAAGCTGCTCGCTCCCCTTGCCGTCAGCCATCGATCCGGCACATCAGCGGCATATCCCAACCGGCACATGAACAGGGCAAATTGGCGAACTGCACAGATACGATGATCGTGGGTGACCTTGCTCTCGTGGGGCCGTTTGGCGAGCCACTTGCGGCTGGTCGAGCGGGGCAGCTTGCATTCTATTAGCGCTTCATCGCTCAGGAAGCGGTCAAAGCATCCCAGCAAGCGGGCTTGCTCATCATATCGGTACCCACACGCCCGTTTCTCCTGGACGAACTGTTCCATGAGTGAGCCGACAGCGCTTCGGAACTGGCCCTTGAATTTGCTACTAGACATGGCGCATCTCCTCGGTGTTCAACGCGGCAGTGCGCAGGGTTTCCACGTCGGTCTTGGCGTAGATCAACGTCGATGCTGTCGTCGCGTGCCCCAGGATATCGCTGATGACTTGAAACGGCGTCTGTTCATGGAGCAATCGTGTCGCGAGTGTGTGGCGTAGCGAGTGCAAACCATAGCGCTGTGGAGTCCTAAAATAAATCCCGGCCATGGCCTTCCAATGGCGGACGATCCAATGTAGGCTGTCCGCTTCGCGGAAGGGTAGGAAAGGCGCGTTCAATGTGAGGAACACTTCTCGATGATCCGAGTGAGGACGGCCCGATCTCAGATAGTCAATCAGCGCTTCGCCAACTTCCTCCGTCAATGGCAAACAAAGAGGTGCGAGGGTCTTCGACTGCCTAACCTCTATTGTGGCCGTTTCCCACTTCAGATCGTCGAGGGATAGTGCGCGAATATCGCCCACTCTCAATCCGAGGCGACAGGCAAGTAGAAAGATCGCGTAATCGCGCTTGCCTTTGGGCGAGGTTCTATCAACGGCTTCGAGCAGCCTGGTCAGGACTTCCGGGTCCCAGACCGATGGAATAGTCGCATCGCGGGGAACGTGGACCACCGGCAATACACGGCTGAGATCCTGCTTCAGAATTCCTCGCATCAGAAGAAAGCGCAGAAAACAACGCACATCGGAAACGATGCGCGAGACTGACTTCGCCGACAGACGATGTTGCGCGGTCACAAATGCGCAGAGATCGGCCGGCTGCATCTGATCAAAAAACGTGATGTTCCTTGAACCAAGGAAATCCGCGAATATCGCTATCTCCCGCGTCCGCTCGCGAAGGGTCGTTGTACGAAGATGACGGCGATCCCGGCAGTACAGTTCATAGTCGCGCAATGCCGTGCTCATGGGTGCGGGGACCTGTATCTTCTGCATGTCGGTGACGATGCGCTCAATGTGCCCGTCATGCGCAAAGCGCTCGAGAACCTTGAGGGAAACCACGATATTCCGGCGCCACCCCTGGCCAGAGTTCAGGCATTCGTCAGCACGAATTTGATACGTAGAGCAAAACCGTTTCGCCAGCTCCAGGGAGTACTCATCTCCCAGGCTCATCTCTTGACAAAACGCAATGAAATGACCCCAGACTACGCGATAGCGCCAGAGCGATTTCCTGCTGTAGCCTAGCCTCTCCAGCTCGCTCACGGCACCGGCGACGAGTTGCTGCAAAGGCAAGTGGCTTGAAACTTGATGGGTTGACTTCTCCATGATCGAACTCCTCACAAAGGCGATCCCGATGGCCGCCAGCAGCCCATCATGAAACTTTATGTGCAGTAGTTCAAACAAGACGCCTTGCTCACGAAGCGTTTGACGTTGCTACTCTACATAAAGATCTACGGCCGGTAATACCGGGACGTTGTCGATAGGGACCTATGACCCATCAGCAACTGGATCCGGCGCACGTCAGTACCGGCTTCCAGCAGATGCGTGGCGAACGCATGTCTCAAAGAATGGGGTGTCACGGGTTTGGTGATGCCGCTGCGCTTGCGTGCAAGCTCGCATGCGTCGCCCACGGCATGGCGGGTGATGGGCCGCCCCGGAATGTTGCCTGGAAAGAGCCATTCCTTCGGATGGGCGTCCTGCCAGTACAGCCTCAGGATCTCGAGCAGCCTCGGCGAGAGCATTACATAGCGATCCTTACGGTTCTTCCCCTGGTTTACACGGATAACCATGCGCTGGCTGTCGATATCGGTGACCTTCAGATGCACGACTTCCGACACCCGCAGTCCGGCGGCGTACGCGGTCATCAGGATGGTGCGGTGCTTGAGACTGGCGACCGACTCGAAGAAGGTGGTGATCTCCTCCAGGCTGAGGACGACTGGCAGTCGGAACGGCTTCCTCGGCAAGGGAAAATCCTCGTCGCTCCAGTCGCGCTTAAGCGTCACACGGTAGAGAAACCGGAGTGCGCCGATCGTTGCGCCAAGACTGGCGGGTGCCAGCCTGCGCTCTTCGCGGAGGTAGACGAGCCAGGCCCGGATATCCTCGGGACCCAGCAGTTCGGGCGAACGTCGGAAGTGGCGGGCGAAACTGGATACCTGAATCAGATAGGACTTCTGGGTATTCTCCGCAAGGTTGCGGATCTGCATGTCCTGCAACATGCGTTGGCGCAATAGCGTCATGGCGAGCCTCCTGGAAACAGTGGGTGGAATGCCCAACCGGGCGTTCACATACTGCTCCTGTCGATACCGCTCACCACCTCGCCGGGGTTCAGCGCCAGACAGCCATCTTCATGAAACGTCAGCCATAGGCCCCTGCCTACCTCCCGCTACCGCGTCAGCGGTTTAGTACTAGACAGGTAATGGAGTGCACTCCATTACGTGCCGGAACCGCCATTGCCCGAAGTGCCAGGCGAGCGCCGCACACCGGTGGCTCGAGGCACGTCAGGCCGACCTGCTGCCCGTGGACTATTACCACGTGGTCTTCACGCTGCCCGCCACCATCAGCGCGATCGCCTGGTACAACAAGGCGGTACTCTACGGCCTGCTGTTCGATGTTGCCGCCGAGACCCTGCGTACCATCGCCGCCGATCCGAAGCATCTGGGCGCGCAGATTGGCGCGACGCTGGTGCTCCATACGTGGGGCTCGTCACTCACACACCATCCCCACGTCCACGGCATCGTCCCCGGTGGTGGCCTGTCACCCGACGGTGAGCGGTGGGTCGCCTGCCGGCCCGGTTTCTTCCTGCCCGTGCGCGTGCTCTCACGGCTGTTCCGGCGACGTTTCCTGGAAGAACTCACAGCAGTGCATCGTCGTGGCCAGTTGCGGTTCTTCGGCGAGTACGCCGCGCTC
Source organism: Paraburkholderia sp. RL18-101-BIB-B (assembly GCF_046026985.1). Taxonomy (NCBI): domain Bacteria; kingdom Pseudomonadati; phylum Pseudomonadota; class Betaproteobacteria; order Burkholderiales; family Burkholderiaceae; genus Paraburkholderia; species Paraburkholderia sp. RL18-101-BIB-B. The sequence goes on along the minus strand of NZ_JARESV010000030.1, from coordinate 13,431 downwards.
GCCGATCCGGCCGTCTTCGCCCAGTGGCTCGCGCCGCTACGCGCATGTGAATGGGTCGTGTATGCGAAGCGCCCGTTCGCGGGACCCGAGGCGGTGCTCGCCTACCTGTCACGCTACACGCATCGCGTGGCCATCTCCAACCAGCGGCTGGTTGCGCTCGACGAGCGCGGCGTCACCTTCCGCTGGAAGGACTATCGTGCGAAGGGGCGCACCCGCTACAAGACCATGACCCTGAGCGCGCACGAGTTCATGCGCCGCTTCCTGCTGCACGTGCTGCCCGGCGGCTTCCACCGCATCCGCCACTATGGCCTGCTGGCCAATCCCATGCGCCGGCAGAATCTCGCAAAGGTGCGTGGGCTGTTGCACGTCATGCCCGCAGCCAGCACGCAACCCGAGGACACCGGTCCCGCTGTGCGTCCCGCCTTCATCTGCCGGCATTGCGGCGCGCCGATGATCGTCATCGAGGTCCTCCAGCGCAGCGCACCGATCCGCGCACCACCCGCACAGCGAGCCCCAGCATGAGCACAGGTGTTTCGGGACGTCCAAGGCGACCGTCGGCTCTCCGGCAACGGGACCCGACAGCGGACGCTTGCGCCCCTCACACGGACCACGCGGCTGTGCGCCCGGCCTCCCGTCACAAACGCGGGCCGCACAGCCTCACTAAAGTCCATCCCGTCGACATCAACCCGCCTTGCCCCAGCGCTGCGTCAGTCCAACATCGCACGCAACCTCTTCAATCCCCATAGCGCTAAAGGTTCAGGCCGCGCCGGAACACTCCGCGGTTTCCTCCCTTGGGGTTTGTACGACGCCTGCCCGCATGCGCCTGTGGCGCGCGCTCATGTCCGTGGTCGAGGGCAGGCATCCTACAAACCTACACAAAACTTGACGGACGAGCTACACGCACAATCCGGTCTTTGCGGACGCTGGAGCGGCTCGGTTTCTTAGTCAGCGATGGAGCCAATTGCCGACGGTCACACCACCCGCCAGCCGAACGGCGGCTCCCTGCGATTGGTGAACTCCTAGTTCCGAGCCCAACTCGCTTTTCACACTCGTCTTTAACGATCGTTGGGTGCCGACGGGACTCTCAGCATACTGTCGCCAAGCAATTCAATTACAAGTACTTTCGGCATATAATTTGCGACGCGGTGCGGTGCATGCCTTCAAACTCGCGGTGGCCGCAAGCATCTCTAATATCGGGGACCTGAGTGGATAATAACATTTACGATAGACCAAATTTTCGCCGCAGCGCAGATATATTTCGCTTGATCGCCAAGATCAGAAACGAAAACAAAAGAAATGTTCTTCGTGGCCACTACTCAAAAGCTAATGTCAGTCCCGACGAAATAGCGATAATTCGTCAGGGAAATTCTCTTTTCGACAGTATGACTGTTGGGGCCATACTCAAGGGCCCTGGTGGTTTGTTGGAGCGCACGCTTATAAAGAAGAAATCCAGTAAAGATCTATATCGCTTCACGAGTTTCCCGCCAATCGACTGGCAAAACGAACTCTGCTACACCATTGGATACCTGAACGCGTGGACCGAACCCGTTGTTGAAATAATTGGCTACGTCAGAAAGCTCAGATTTCTGGAAAAGATGGACCCGGACGAGACATTGAGTATCTTGCACGATCTATCAAAAGATTTTGGTGCTTCGAACTATTTGTCCTACAAGTTGGCATACCTGCGAAGTGCTTTTTCTTTGACCGCCAGTCAATTGAGGGTTGTAGCGGAAATTGAGCGCGAAATGGAGCATCGTAGCAGCGTTGGCATGCATTTTAGCGCGCTCGAAAATATAAGCTCCAAAATCTCGCTCTTTGTGGTTGCTCAGCGTCGCGTCAGCGGACTCGTTGCCAAGGTAAAAGGGGAATTTAGGCGTTCCTTGGCTTTAAGCAATTTCATTCCAACGCCCCTGAGCAGTGAGGACTTGGCGGCATTCTTGCTCCGTGCGACTGAATCATCGCTAATCGATACTGTTTATGCGACTCTCACCATTCTAAATCTTGGTGAAATTTTTACGACGGTACAACGTGAGATTTATAGTCGTCTCGATCCGAAGCTAGCAGCGACAATGGAAGATTTCGCTCAGTACACCGAGACGCAGAACAGTGGCGACGTGGTGACAGAATACTATCGCGAGCAAAATCCAGAAAATGAGTCCTCGCTAAATCTTTATCGCGTCGCATCTGCGTTTCTGGAGCGCCCTAAATTCGCACAATTGAGAAATAAATTAGATCGAGTTTTCGGTGCAAGGTTGCTTGCTGAAATCATCGGAGAAAAATCTCGTAAACAAGCCGCGTCATTTGATAACAAAGCATTATTGTTAATGGCGAATGACACTCGCGTCGAAGAACTGAGCGATGTGACCCTTGACGCATTCTCTCGAACGTACCTGTTTTTGCGATTTGTCGGAGACAAATTAAACATTTTGCAATTATCAAAAACGGACATTAAAATAATTTTAGAAAAGACGCTTGCCTTGCAGACCTTGCTGGCGGAAGACGAAATTCGCGCGCTCTACCTTACGGCACCGTCGGAAGCGCAAAGTCTAGTGACTGTTTTGGCCTTGGCGTTATTTAAGGCAAAGTCTATCGACCCAGACGTAGATTTTGAATTTAGAACTGACTTTATTTCTCATGTAAAGACGGAGCATGGCGGTTCAATTCTTAGTTTTATCGAAGACTTGCTCACAGATTCGCCGCACGTTGCTATTTATATAGTTAGCTCGTTGGATGAGGTAACGTTAGAAAAGATGTACACGTTGGTGGCTAATGCATCACAGGCTGCACAAACCAGAGGTGACATTCTTCGAGCGGTAGGAAATAAACTCGGCATGCTCGAATATATCATCGAGGCCGACGCTATTACGACAAGAACGCAGTTGTCGAAGTTGCAAAAATACTTTGATAGTAGCCGAATGTATGTCGATAGTGTGGCCATGAAAAAATGGCTTGACAGTAACCCTACTGTGGCGACGGAGCAATATCGCTCACTGTATCCAGAATGGAAAGCACGCATATCCTCACTGGACAGTACGGATCCAGACCGTACCATATTGCTCATCGAGTTGTTCGATGAGTATGACTACCTAATTGAGCAGATCGCTAAAGATGCATTCGAGCAGTTTTGTTTAAACGCCGAATTTGGAATTCAATCTTACTTAGGCCGTCGAATTCGTCATAATACACTCGACGGCGTGACTACTGATACCGTAGATGCGGTCCTCCGAAAGACCGAATTTTCGGTAATTATGTCGAATCCATATATGCGAAAGATTACCGCATCTTGGATGAATGCTTATAAGGGGTTGGTTGATAAATTACGAAGAGAGCACTTACAATTTAGATCCAATGGATCACTTTTCAGTGCTGATTTGGATACAGACGACATCGCCACCCAAGAAAATCTTCGAAATCTGTCAAGTGCCTTGCGCGCGGCGGGCGGAAGCGAACTGCTTAACGATCTTGTCGTGGCTTTTTGCTGGAAGCAGATCACGCCACAGTTGGAAAGTGCTGCGCGGTTCATCAGAACGAAGATGCTCCAAGAAGCCACCTCGTTGCTCGACAAATGTTTTTCCGGCACACTTAGTATTATCGAAACACAAATGAAACTCGAATTGCATGATGCTGTCAACGAGGTGTTCAAGAAGGTAGCGGACTGGTTTCAGGTTCCGCAGACAGGTTTCGTGTCCGCGTCTGTACCCGATCTATGCCAAATCATCGCTCTTGAGTTAAATCGTCACAACGACATGAAGTTCTCAGGGAATGCTCTCGATCATAAGTTCACCGGAATCTCGGTTCACAGGATATACGACTGCTTAGCTGCACTTCTTAAGAATGCTCAAAAACACGGAGAAAAGGATAGTGAGGTCACTGTGAACGTTTGCTCGGAACACTCAAGTCTATCTTCTGTTCTCGAATATCTCTCCGTTGACATTACATCGACAGTCCCGGGCGGTGAGTTTATTCGATGTAAAGAGCGAATTCAAAAGGCTATTGAATCTGCCGAGGCGGGGATCGATATGGTGACGGAAGGGTATACCGGAATTAAGAAAGTAAAATTTATAACACGGGTATCAGAGGGAATGCATACGGTCCAATACCAATCGGACAGCGATAAACGTCAACTTACATTGAGCTTTTCTATGCACGTTGAGATTGCGCAAGAGGTTTCCACCGGAGTCAATTCTTGAATATCCTGCTTGTGGAAGACGAAACTCACAAGCGCGATGAGATTCTGACTTGCGTTCGAGAGGTCTTTAAGGCTGATCCAGAGATCGTAGATGGCGTGAATAGCGCAGTGCTAAGTGTTTTGGAAAATGACTATGATCTTATCATTTTAGACATGGCGCTCTCCACTTTCGGAGAAAGCGCAGAGGATATGCAAAAAGGCCATGATCAAGCTCAAGGGGGGATCGAAGTTCTTCGAGCGTTGAAACGCAAAGGTCAATCGCCTAACATTGTCATAGTCACGCAGTATCCGGATTTTTACATAGGCAGCACCAAGGTGAAACTCAAAAAATCTCCTGAGATAATTCGGGAAAAATACAATCAAAATGTGATCGGCGCAGTCCTTTACCACTACAAATCGAAGCAAACGCTTCAAGTGATTACATCGATCTTGAGGAAATGCCGATGAAAGTCATGCTTATTGAAGACAATGATTCAAAGGCAAAGGCTATCAATTCTTACCTTCAAAAGAAGGGAGTCGTCGCATCAAACATCGTTCGTGCGAAAAACATGACGGATTTTGCTGCGGGACTTCAGTTTGACATAGGCTTGTTTATAATCGACCTCCAGTTGCCGAGCGTAGATAAGGGCGCTGCGACGCAAAACGGGAAGGCAATCCTCGAAACTATAGTCAAAGCGGGAAAAGCAAATGCATTTTTGTTGGCGATAAGCTCATATCCAAATGATTTTCCCGAGCTGAGAGAATTTTACGAGGCACGCGGATGCATTTTGGCCAATTATGCAAACACAAAGGGATGGCAGTCGACGCTTGATTCGATTCTTATTCAACTTAATCGAAGCGTCGATTTCGACTTCGTCGTGTTTTGTGCGCTGCAAGAAGAAAGAAATCCATACGTGGCTCTACTTGAAGGGCGGCAGGTTACGCGAGCAGGCATCGATTGTTTCGATGTTTCGATCGGAGCGCAGAACGGTACAGTCGTGCTAATGCCTAAAATGGGGTTGGTTAATGCTGCAATTACCGCGTCACTTTGTATCGAGCGCTTCAAACCGACTATAGTAGGTATGAGTGGGATTTGCGGAGGCTTCAACGGTCGTGCGGAAATGGGCCAGCTGCTGGTGTCCAGCATGGCATATGAGTACCAGTCTGGGAAGTGGACAGCCGACGGTTTCAGGCATGAGCCCTATCAAGTAGGAACCGATCCACAGTTACTACCCAAACTGCGAGCATTGCTCAATACCGACCAACTCCTTGATGAATTGGAAGCCGGATTCCGTGGCGGGAAGCGCCCCACCAGTCAGGTCAAACCTGATTTAAGCGTATTTACAAGCGGATCTGCTGTTATAGCTGACCAAAGATATTTAGACCAAATTCAGGTCATCCATAGAAAAGTTGGCGCTTTGGATATGGAGATTTTTGCCGTGCACCAAGCGGCAGAGTTATCACCGCGGAGGCCACCATGCATTTGCGCCAAGACAGTAGTGGATCTATGCAATTCCGGCAAAGATGATGACCTTCACTCTTACGGGTCATACATTTCCGCTAAGTTCATGCTAAAAGCAATCCACGATTTCTTTTCGATAAAGTGAAAGGTATCGAGGCGAGACTTCGCTGTCGATCTTACTCCGTTTGCTCGAAGGCACTAATCTTCGAGGTGCAGATACATGGTTCGTAGGCTATTGTGCGGCAGGGTCGCAGTGCCATAGTGCTCCTACGCTTCACGCGTAGGCGTTTTGGGCGATCCAGTCGATCACGTTGTTGTGAATGGGTGGCTACTCGCCAACGGATTCGCCTCGCGGATGGCCGCTGTACTCCGAAATGCGCCGCACCAGTCGCAAGATGGCGACTGGCAGCAACGGGTCGATCAGAGACATTGAACCGCACACCTCGCGGTCGCGTGGCGTGCGTAAATTTCCCTTTCTTGATGTGCCACCTACAAGAGCGGGATTTTTGGCGTGAGCGTTGGCCCGCCATCAGGCACACAACCTCACACACCAGGCGGAATCGATAATCAACTAAGCTCTATTTGCGGAAGCGCGAGCAGATTGTCCGTTTTTCGGCCGTCCACAACGGTTTGCACGTAATTGCTGTGGCCTTTGCTACTGGCTCATGGCTGCGGCCGCCGCCGCTAGACGGCTAGACCGGATGCAGTACAGGGTTCGTTTCGATGATTCGAGGCGCCTCGCCAAGTGTCACACCGGCATGGAGCCGCCACCATTTGCCCGTATGCCGCATCCAGTAGATATCGAAATGGTCCCGTCCCTTGCGATCGATACGGGCGAAGGGCGCATCGAACTCCTCGCCGCGATTGTGCTCCATGCCCGACCTGTAGCGCTGCATGAAACAAAATCGCCCGGCCGCCCAGGCGCCATGGATGTCGACTATATAATTCCATTCAGTCGGTCTGACCTCTGGCAGAAAGCGCGACTTCAAGACGTCGCGAATGAGCTCTCGCAACCCGCGATGATCGTCCGCTTCTCCACCTCGTCCGCCGGCGCCGGCCGGGGCGCGCGAGTTGTCGGTATCCACTGCTTCTGTCGAACCATATCCTTGATCCGTGCCTGCCAATCTTTTGAGTGCAAGAACTAAGCATCTGTTTTGCATACGCGCGTTCGGGACGCTCGTTCGGTCAAGCGGCGGCGTACAGGGGGGACGAGCAAAAGCGCTTTCTTGAATACGGGGCCGGCGGATATGCGGGCACTGCCCGAAGAGCGCCCAAAACTCCATAGGTCGGCATACTCTACCGGTCCTCTCTAGCCGGGTACAATACCGGCATTTCTGCACGTGGTTTCGCTGTCGGCGCGCAATCCGGACCCCAAATGAATAAAAAATCGCTTTCGGAACGGGACATCTGCAGCAAATTCATTTCACCGGCACTGGTGGATGCGGGCTGGGACCTGCAAACCCAGCTGCGCGAGGAAGTTGCCCTGACCAGTGGTCGGGTCGTAGTCCGGGGCAACCGGGCGAAACGCGACGAAAAGACCATCCGGCGCGCGGACTACGTGCTGTACTTCAAGCCCGGCATCCCGCTTGCGATCGTGGAAGCGAAGGACAACAACCACACGGTACGCGACGGCATCCAGCAGGCGCTCGCCTATGCCGACATGCTTGACGTCCCGTTTGCCTTTTCGAGCAACGGGGACGGCTTCATCTGGCATGACAGGACCCTGCATGACGGCGTGCTCGAGCGCGAGATCGGGATGGACCAGTTTCCGTCGCCGGCGGACCTGTGGCAGCGCTACCTCACGTGGAAGGGCATCGGGCCGGAGGCGGAGCTGGTCTATGCGCAGGACTACTATCCCGGCAAGCCGGCGCGCTATTACCAGCTGAACGCGGTGAACCGCGCGATCGAGGCGGTCACGAAGGGGCAGTCGCGGATCCTGCTGGTGATGGCAACGGGCACCGGCAAGACCTATACGGCGTTCCAGATCATCTGGCGGCTGTGGAAGGCGCGGGCGGCGAAGCGCATCCTGTTCCTCGCCGACCGCAACATCCTGGTGGACCAGACCAGGACCAACGACTTCAAGCCGTTCGCCGGCGCGATGACCAAGATCGAAAATCGCGAGGTCGACAAGTCCTACGAGATCTACCTGTCGCTGTATCAGGCAGTGACGGGGACGGAGGAGGCGCAGAACATCTACCGTCAGTTCAGCCGCGACTTCTTCGACCTCGTGGTGATCGACGAATGTCATCGCGGCAGTGCGGCCGAGGATTCGGCCTGGCGCGAGATCCTCGACTATTTCAGCTCCGCCACCCATCTCGGGCTGACCGCGACGCCAAAGGAAACCGCCGAGGTGTCGAACATCACCTACTTCGGCGAGCCGGTCTATACGTATTCGTTGCGGCAAGGCATCGAGGACGGTTTTCTGGCGCCGTACAAGGTGATCCGGGTCGATCTCGACAAGGACCTGGGCTGGCGGCCCACGGCCGGGATGGTCGACAGGCTGGGACAGCTGGTCGAAGACCGGATCTACAACCAGTCCGACATGAACCGGTCGCTGGTGCTGACGCGCCGCGACGAAGCGGTCGCGAAACGCATCACCGAATTCCTGCATGCGACCGACCGGATGGCGAAGACCATTGTGTTCTGCGAGGACATCGACCACGCGGCCCGGATGCGTCAGGCGCTGGTCAACGCGAACCCCGACCTGGCGGGCGCCAATCCGAAATACGTGATGCAGATCACCGGCGACAACCTGGAAGGCAAGCTCGAGCTCGACAACTTCATCAATCCCCGCAAGGCCTATCCGGTGATTGCGACCACGTCGCGCCTGATGACGACCGGCGTCGATGCGAAAACCTGCAAGCTCGTCGTACTCGATCGTACGATCAGGTCGATGACCGAGTTCAAGCAGATCATCGGCCGCGGCACGCGGATCGACGAGGAGTACGGCAAGCTGTGGTTTACCATTCTGGACTTCAAGAAGGCCACCGAACTGTTTGCCGACCCGGCCTTTGACGGCGATCCGGTCGTGGTGTTCGAACCGGAGCCTGGCGCACCCGTTGTTCCGCCGGAAGAGGAGGGCGATCCGATGAGTGACCCCACTGGCGGTCTCGACGGAGACGCCGGCGGCATGCAAGTGACTACCGGTGGGCCTGACTTGGCAGGTACTGGCCGGACCAGGTACGTGATTGACGAAGTGCCCGTGTATGTCGTCAATGAACGGGTCCAGTATCTGGGCCCCGACGGCAGGCTGATCACCGAGTCGCTGCGCGACTTCACGCGGATCCAGATCGGCAAGCGTTTCGTGTCGCTCGACGCGTTCCTGCAGGCCTGGAACGATGCCGACAGGAAGCAGGCGATCGTCGCCGAGCTCGAGGAACAGGGCATCCTGTTCGACGAACTGGCGAAAGAGGCCGGCAAGGACCTCGACCCGTTCGACCTGGTTTGCCATATCGCGTTTGGCCAGAAGCCGCTGACCCGCCGGGAACGCGCCGAGAACGTCAGGAAGCGCGACTATTTCGGCAGGTACGGCGAGACCGCGCGGCAGGTGCTGCAGGCGCTGCTCGACAAATATGCCGACGACGGCATTGAAAACCTCGAACGCCCCGAGGTACTGCGGCTCGCGCCGCTCGACCAGCTCGGCTCGCCGGTCGAACTGGTTCAGGCGTTCGGCGGCCGGGCCCAATATCAGGCTGCGATCCGCGAGCTCGAACGCTCGCTCTATCAATAAGGTTTCACCAGTTCACTCATGACGATCAGCTCTACCTTTATCAAGTCCGTGCAGGACATCATGCGCCAGGACGCCGGCGTCGACGGCGACGCGCAGCGGATCTCGCAGCTGACCTGGCTGCTGTTTCTGAAGATTTTCGACGACCAGGAAACCGAGCTCGAACTGATGCGCGACGCCTACCGGTCGCCACTGCCCGAGCGGCTGCGCTGGCGCAACTGGGCGGCCGACCCGGAGGGCATCACCGGCGATGAACTGCTGACGTTCGTGAACACCGATCTGTTTCCGTCGATCAAGGCGCTCAATGCGGATCCGCAGCGCAATGCGCGCGGCTTCGTGGCCCGCGAGGTGTTCAGCGACGCGTACAACTACATGAAGTCCGGCCAGCTGCTGCGCCAGGTGATCAACCGGATCAACGAGATTGACTTCAACAATCGCGCGGACCGTCACCTGTTCAACGACCTGTATGAGCGGATCCTGAAGGACCTGCAGAGCGCCGGCAACGCGGGCGAGTTCTATACGCCGCGGGCCGTCACGCAGTTCATGGTTGACCAGGTCAACCCGCAGCTCGGCGAGCGCATCCTGGATCCGGCGTGCGGCACGGGTGGTTTTCTGGCGTGCGCGCTCGAGCATCTGAAAGCGCAGCGCAGGAGCGTCGAGGACGACATCGTGGTGCAGAACGCGATTAATGGCGTCGAAAAGAAGCAGCTGCCGCACCTGCTGTGCGTCACGAACATGATGCTGCACGGCATCGAGGTCCCATCGCTGATCCGCCACGACAACACCCTGGCGCGACCGCTCGCGGACTATGGCACGCGCGACATGGTCAATGTGATCCTGACCAATCCGCCGTTTGGCGGCACCGAAGAACCGGGCATCGAAGGGAATTTTCCGGGGGACGTTCGCACCCGGGAAACGGCTGACCTGTTCCTCGTGCTGATCATCGAACTGCTGAAGCACAACGGCCGGGCGGCGGTCGTGCTGCCAGATGGCACGCTGTTCGGCGAAGGCGTGAAGAGCCGCATCAAGGAAAGGCTGCTCACCGAGTGCAACCTGCACACGATCGTGCGGCTGCCGAACGGCGTGTTCGCGCCGTACACGGGTATCAAGACCAACCTGCTGTTCTTCACCAAGGGCACGCCGACGCGCGAGGTCTGGTACTACGAGCATCCGTATCCGACCGGGTACAAGAGCTATTCGAAAACCAAGCCAGTCCGCATCGAGGAATTTGCGGCCGAGAAGGCGTGGTGGGGCAGCGAGGTAGACGGCTTCGCGAGTCGCGTGGAGAGCGAATTCGCCTGGAAAGTGGATATCGCGACCCTGAAGGCGAATGGCTACAACCTCGACCTCAAGAACCCGCATAAGGACGACGAGGTCACGCATGATCCGGATGAGCTGCTGGTCCAGTATCAGCGCCTGACAGCTGACGCACAAGCTCTGCGTAGTCAACTCAAGAGCATGCTGGCGGATGCGCTGGAGGGGCAGGCATGAAACGGAGGAATGGCTTTGAACTGCTGGCGACAGCGCCGGATGGGGTCCCACGTCTGCGCGAGCTGATTTTGTCGCTTGCCGTGCAAGGCAAGCTAGTGCAGCAGGACTCAACCGATGAGCCGGCGAGCAAGATACTGGACCAACTTGGTGCGGACAGATTGACCAGCCGTGGCCCAAAGGCTTCGCGAACAGGCGAGGTCCTGAAGGATGCCGGGAACGAAGCCTTTCACGCTCCCGTTGGTTGGGAATGGGCACCTTTCGACTTGGTCGTCGAATGCCTCAACGGCTATGCGTTCAAGAGCGAATGGTTTAGGTCAGAAGGCGTTCGGTTGGTACGTAACGCGAACGTTTCGCACGGTCACATCAATTGGGAGCAGGTAGCGTGTCTAGATACAGAAACGGCGGCTGAGTTCGAGCGCTTTGCGCTGGAGGCCGGCGATATTGTACTTTCGCTGGACCGCCCAATCATTTCGTCGGGGCTGAAGTGCGCTGAGATTAAAGCGGACGATCTGCCGTGCCTTCTTCTACAACGAGTGGCGAAGCTGACGCCTCGCGCGGGATCAATCACCCGGCCGTTCCTCAAAATGTGGCTTGCGTCGCCGTACTTCACAGAGCTTCTTGATCCCGGGCGCAGCAACGGGGTACCGCACATTTCTACGAAGCAAATAGGTGCGATTCGTATTGCCCTGCCGCCGCTCGCGGAGCAGGCCCGTATCGTCGCCAAAGTCGACCAGCTGATGCAGCTCTGCGACGAGCTGGAAACCCGTGGCCGGCTGGAATCGGCGCAACACGCGCGGCTCACTGCGACGCTGTTCGATGCGCTGGGCTCAAGCGAGTCAGCCCACGCGCTCGCAGAAAACTGGGCCCGCGTCGCCGCGCATTTCGACCTGCTGCTCGACCGGCCCGAGGCGGTCGATGTGCTCGAACAAACCATTCTGCAACTGGCAGTACGCGGCTTGCTCCTTCCGCAGGAATCGAATGATGAGCCAGCTAGCGATCTGCTTCAACAAATCCGTACAGAGAAGGATCGGTTGATTGCAGAAGGCAAGGTAAAGCGGGACAAACCGTTGCCGGCAATCACGGAAGACGACAAGCCTTTCGAGTTGCCTGAGCAGTGGGAGTGGGTTCGGACGCAGGACATTTGCGCGGTCATCACCGACGGGGATCATCAGGCACCACCAAAGGCGGCGGCGGGCGTGCCTTTCCTCGTTATCGGTGACGTCCGTTGGGGCAGTCTGGATGTGGCATCAGCGAGCCGTTTCGTTCCGGACTCATACTTCGACGGGCTGGACTGGTCGAAAAAGCCCATTGCCGGCGACATTTTGTATACGACCGTTGGCAGTTTCGGTATTCCGGTGTTAGTCACGGAAGAAATGCGATTTTGCTTCCAGCGCCACATTGGATTGTTCCGCCCCGCGCATATCACGCTTCAGCCGTTCCTAAATCTGGTCTTGGCAAGTGCCTTGGTTTTGCAGCAGGCAAGCGCGCGCGCTACAGGCATTGCGCAGAAGACGGTGCCTTTGTCGGCTCTCCGAGATTTTAAAATTCCACTCCCGCCTCTTGCCGAACAGCATCGCATCGTCGTACGTGTCGAAGACCTGAGCCGCCTGTGCGCCGACCTACGCGCGCGCCTGGCCGCACGCCAGACCTGTCAGACGCGTTTCGCTGAAGCGCTGGTCGGGCAGATGGCGCCCACCGCTTCGTTGGCGACACGCAAGGACGACCTGGCAGCGGCCGCCTGAGGACGTGGTCACCGACCGGATGCGCGTCGCGGCAGGTGGCGGGCGCGGGCCGGTTGGCATCCGCCCGCCGGGCCTTGGCCGGGTCGCTCCGGCATGGTCCATTGCTATTGATAAAAGCGGTTACCAAGAGTACGGTGCCCCCCTCGAACGGTGAGCTTTTGCAGGTACCATCGGTGAGCCTTTTCAGGAGCCTCGCCCAATGACATCCGCCCACAATGGCGCGCACGGCGCCGTCCATCTGCTGACTGACAGCGACGCGCTGACCGCGAGCGTGCGGCGCACTGTGCGACTCGAAGCCACGCCCGACGGCAAGAGCGTGCTGCTGATCGACGTCGACCAGCGCAAAGCCGGGACTCGGCGCGAGGTGCGCTACGAGATCACGCCCGCCGAACTGATCGCCGCGATCCGTGCGCACGGCGCCGAGCTGCCCGGAGAGAGCCATGGCGAGGCCGGCAAGTGAAAGCGATCAAATATTACTGAACTGCGGGTGCCGGTATTTGTGACCCGTGCGCCGGAAAAGGATGGTCGCGGCTGCGAGCTCTGGCCAATGTCCCAGTCCGGCCACGAAGAGTCATTCGGCAAGACCGCCGCATGGACATTCGTGCGACTGATCCGCCTCCGTGAGCGGCCGCTCCAGCGCCAAGGACGTGGTTCGCGTCATCGGCCTTTATAGGTGGTCTGTGTACCGCCACTGTCCGACAGGCAGCAAGCTGCCGGTCGGACAGTGGCGAGACGTGCATCTGTAAGCTATAAATAAGTCGGCCAGTCGCCTAGATTATCGCGCGTCAATCAAGATGAGAACAGCGCGTCAATCAGGATGAGAACTGGCGTGGGGGGGGGG